>NC_015275.1:3445000-3622500 GCF_000178835.2 Cellulosilyticum lentocellum DSM 5427 | reverse complement strand
AAGGATGTGAGATTTCGAAGACAACTAGGATGTTGGCTTAGAAGCAGCCACTCATTCAAAGAGTGCGTAATAGCTCACTAGTCGAGAGATCTTGCGCCGAAAATGTCCGGGGCTAAAACACACCACCGAAGCTATGGAATTCAACTTAGTTGGATTGGTAGAGGAGCGTTGTAACGACGCAGAAGCAGTACCGTAAGGAGCTGTGGAGTAATTACAAGTGAGAATGCCGGAATGAGTAGCGAGATACAAGTGAGAATCTTGTAGGCCGAATATCCAAGGTTTCCAGAGTAAAGCTGATCTGCTCTGGGTAAGTCGGGACCTAAGGCGAGGACGAAAGTCGTAGTCGATGGACAACTGGTTCATATTCCAGTACTACCTATTATCAGAACTGCAGGGACGCAGGAGGGTAGGCAATCCCAGGAATGGTATCCTGGGCCAAGCACAAAGTCGCATTCCCAAGGAAAAACCGGGGAACGAGGATGAAGTGTGATGGGGATCGAAATTAAAGTAGAGAAGTTGCTGAACCCACACTGCCGAGAAAAGCTGCTATTGCGTGATAGGTACCCGTACCGTAAACCGACACAGGTGGATGAGGAGAGAATCCTAAGGCCGACGGGAGAAGCGTTGTTAAGGAACTCGGCAAAATGACTCCGTAACTTAGGGAGAAGGGGTGCCTACTTAGGTAGGCCGCAGAGAATAGGCCCAAGCAACTGTTTAACAAAAACACAGGTCTTTGCTAAACCGAAAGGTGATGTATAAGGGCTGACGCCTGCCCGGTGCTGGAAGGTTAAGGGGAGAGGTTAGGAGAAATCCGAAGCTTTGAACTTAAGCCCCAGTAAACGGCGGCCGTAACTATAACGGTCCTAAGGTAGCGAAATTCCTTGTCAGGTAAGTTCTGACCCGCACGAAAGGCGTAATGATTTGGGCACTGTCTCGACAGCGCACCCGGTGAAATTGTAGTACCAGTGAAGATGCTGGTTACCCGCGACAGGACGGAAAGACCCCGTGGAGCTTTACTGTAGCTTGATACTGAGGTTGGGTATTACATGTACAGGATAGGAGGGAGACTGAGAAATCTGGACGCCAGTCTAGGTGGAGTCGCCGGTGGGATACCTCTCTTGTAATACTTAACTTCTAACCATGGCCCGTTAGCCGGGTCTGGGACAATGTCAGGTGGACAGTTTGACTGGGGCGGTCGCCTCCTAAAGAGTAACGGAGGCGCTCAAAGGTAACCTCAGAATGGTCGGAAACCATTCGAAGAGTGCAAAGGCATAAGGTTGCTTGACTGCGACACCGACGGGTGGAGCAGGTACGAAAGTAGGACTTAGTGATCCGGTGGTATGAAAGTGGGATTGCCATCGCTCAACGGATAAAAGCTACCCCGGGGATAACAGGCTTATCTCCCCCAAGAGTTCACATCGACGGGGAGGTTTGGCACCTCGATGTCGGCTCATCGCATCCTGGAGCTGAAGCAGGTTCCAAGGGTTGGGCTGTTCGCCCATTAAAGCGGTACGCGAGCTGGGTTCAGAACGTCGTGAGACAGTTCGGTCCCTATCCGTCGTGGGCGCAGGAAATTTGAGTGGAGCTGTCCTTAGTACGAGAGGACCGGGATGGACGGACCACTGGTGCATCTGTTGTCTTACCAAAGGCATAGCAGAGTAGCCAAGTCTGGATCTGATAAACGCTGAAGGCATCTAAGCGTGAAGCAGACCACAAGATAAGATTTCCCATCCGAAAGGAGTAAGACCCCTTAGAGACTATGAGGTAGATAGGTTGGAGCTGTAAGCATGGTAACATGTGTAGGTGACCAATACTAACGGTTCGAGGGTTTGACCTAGATAATGAAGGTTAAATAAAAATTGTGTTTAGTTTTGGAAGTATAAAGGTGTTGACATAAGTCAATGGATATGATATACTTCATAAGTGCTCAAGAGAGTAAAAGAAATAATCCTCGATAGCTCAGCGGCAGAGCATCCGGCTGTTAACCGGAGGGTCGTAGGTTCGAACCCTACTCGGGGAGTTTAAATAAGGCCCGTTGGTCAAGCGGTCAAGACACCGCCCTTTCACGGCGGTAACACGAGTTCGATTCTCGTACGGGTCATTACATTTTAATATGCCGACGTGGCTCAATTGGCAGAGCAGCTGACTTGTAATCAGCAGGTTATCGGTTCGAGTCCGATCGTCGGCTTGCTACATATAATGTAGTGATATGGACCCTTAGCTCAGTTGGTTAGAGCATCCGGCTCATAACCGGACGGTCCTGGGTTCGAGTCCCCGAGGGTCCATCATAGCTCATTAAAATGTAAGTAAGGCCCAGTGGTACAGTTGGTTAGCACGCCGCCCTGTCACGGCGGAGGTCGAGGGTTCGAGTCCCTTCTGGGTCGTTTTAGTTAGTTATTCTAACTAATAAATAAAAATATGCCATTAATATGGTCGCTTAGCTCAGCTGGGAGAGCACCTGCCTTACAAGCAGGGGGTCATAGGTTCGAGCCCTATAGCGACCATCATATGCCCGAGTGGCGGAACTGGCAGACGCACAGGACTTAAAATCCTGCGAGCTAACCCTCGTACCGGTTCGATTCCGGTCTCGGGCATATTTTTAAGTAATTATCAATAAATAAGTGCGCATAGCTCAGCTGGATAGAGCGTCTGACTACGGATCAGAAGGCCGAGGGTTCGAATCCTTCTGTGCACGTTTTCTATAAAACATTATAGAAGTAAAATGAAATATAAGATTGACATCATGTGCGCATAGCTCAGCTGGATAGAGCGTCTGACTACGGATCAGAAGGCCGAGGGTTCGAATCCTTCTGTGCACGTTTTGCCGACGTGGCTCAATTGGCAGAGCAGCTGACTTGTAATCAGCAGGTTATCGGTTCGAGTCCGATCGTCGGCTTTTTGAATTAGAACACCTTAGGGGTGTTTTTTTGTTGTTTGAATTAATATAGGCTCTATGTCAATAGTTGGGGTATCCCAAGTATGATGATGTAGAAGCAGTTAAGAAGATTTTTTAAATCTATCTTAGCTGCTTTTTTTATTACACATATGTAGTATTCTACTTCTAAATCTTTCGAAGTTACGATAACCATATGCGTTGCGTTTGAGAACTTTGATTTTGTTGTTTATACCTTCTGTATAACCATTTGTGTAAGGTGTAGTAAATGAATTAAGAATGCCACCTATCCAGTTATTCATTGTTTGAGCAGCTGTAACAAAGCGAGGTAAACCGCTGTTTTCAGCATAAATGATCCACTTTGTAAGTCGTTCTTTGGCTGTATTGTAATCTTCTGATGCCATTACCTCATAAAAACTTTCCTTAGGTAAATAGGCGTTAGATAGTTTTTCACTTGTATAAAGCATGACATTAAGTCTTTGTTTTTGATCATTATTTAAGTCATGATAGTGTTTAATGAGTAGAGATTTAGATCGCTTAAAGTATTTTCTTCGATGATCACAAAAGTCTTTTTGTACTTCTTTACGAACAGCTTCAAAAGCCCATAAAACTTGTCTAGCATAATGATATTTATCAACGACATAAGTTGCAGAAGAGAAAATTTCACGGGATAAGTCACGATAAGTAGACCACATATCACTAATAAAGATAGAGGTTTGAGAAGTATCAAACTTTAATAGGTATGAAGCTAAGTGAGTTTTATATCTATTAGGCAAAATATCTAGAACTCTATGATTTTCAGGGTCAGTAATAATACACTGATACTTCTCGTGATTGGTATTTCCTTTAAACTCATCAATAGCTAATACTTTAGGTAAAGAAGATGGTGAGTAGGAAAGTTTATCAAAAATCCTAACAACAGTAGAAGTAGACAGATTAACATGCTGAGCAACACTCTTAAAAGAAGAAGTTGAAGCTAACTGAGATAAAACATAAAGAATTAAACGTGAGGTCATGCGATGATAGCGAGGAAGAAAGTCAATGCTTTCATAGAAACGCTTACCACAAGATTGACAAACATATCTTCTTTTTCTAAGAAGAAGGAGTGTATGAGAACCAAAGGAAGGAATATCTTTGATTTTTTGCCTACGATAATCATGAATACGTTGTGTAGAATGGCCACAACAAGGGCAAGCGTGAAGTTTACGTTGCATTTCAATTTCAAAGATAGTTTTATTTTCAGTATGGATAATATCTTTTATTAAAACACCTGATAGATTAAGAAGTTTTTGGGAATAATAAAAGGAGAGCATAGTCGACAACCTTTCTGTAAGTATTAGTCATACTTAGGATTGTTGAAAATGCTCTTTTATTATGCAATCATTTTTTCAAACCCCAACATTTATTGTAGAGCCTGAAATTTATGATAAGTTAAATACTAGTTCTAAGCTATAGAATAGTAGAAGAAAAGTTGAGATAGTTAAAGAGTAGGCTATAGGAATTTAAATACCAGTAGCCTATTTTTTTGTGATGAAAGACTATATATAGTTTTAAAATGATTACATTAAATATTGATAATATAAAAAAAATAATATATAATTTAAATGACTTAGGAACATTTTAATACTTTTAATGTATTAAAGGTAGATTATTTAATACATTAAACCTAAATACGATGGAGGGGAGAATAGGGGTTAGATTATTAAAGTAGAGGATTTAGAATAAGAAGAAAAGGGGAGAATTATGGAACAAGGGTTGTTAAGGAAGAGTGCAATTAAAAACAATTTAATGTGGATAGTTATTTTGGGAGTGATTTGTGGGGGATTAAGTTTTTTTGGATATCAAAATAAAGATTATTTAAAGTCACTTATAAAACCTATAGTTCTACAACAAGAGGAAAACTACGATGAATACTATGAACAGATGCTACCACCTATTACGAATTTAGATGAATTATATATTTTAAATACCTATTTTTACCTATATGAGCAAGAAACACCTAGTTCTAAAGAAAGAAAAACTGATGGTATATATTTAACGCAGCTAGGTAATAAAATGATTATTTGCGTTTATCCAAGTACCGCAGATGAAGATCCAGATGTATTATTAACTGAAGATATGGTGGGTTATATTAAAAATACAAGTGAGGTAGACCGATATAGTGAATTATTACTAGAGGTAATAAAAGATTTTAACTCATACTATGGAACTGATTTCACTGAGGAAGACTTTGCACCTAAAGTACTGTATATGGAATCAAAGAGCCGTTTAATTGTTAATTATATTGTTACTGGTGCGATTGTAATTTTTGGCTTAGCAATGATAATATATCTTATTAAATATGTTATTTACCTAATCAACTTTAAGGGGATGAAAGGAATAAGGCATCTGAAAAAGTATGGTGAAATAACCAGTGTTATAGATGAAATTGAGAGTGAACAACCCATCTACGCAGGAAAAGGACAAATGATTACAGAGAACTGGATTGTTTCCACTAAGTTAAACACTTGCGCAGTGAAGCTTGAGAATATTATATGGGTTTATACGAAGTTAAAAGGCATTAGTGAAGTACAATATTATGCGCTTTATATACATACCAAGGATGGGGACAAGTTTGTAATAAATACCCTAACCGAAATGAATCATACTCAAGTTCTAAACCAGTTAAAAGAAATGATTCCATGGATTTATTATGGTGAAACTAGTCAAACACATAATTTATGGAAAAAGCAAAGACAGATTATGTTAGATGAAATTGAAGCGAATAAGAAAATAATAAGCCTTAATCAAATACAAGATACAGGGATAGAAGAAGTCTAAGAAAAGGATTTATTTCTCAATACATGATCTAATAGACGTATCACTTCATTTGAAGTAAAATCTTAAGAGAGGGGGAACTATCATCTAGTTCCCCTTATAATATAAAATGTAAAAATATGATTGATGAGTATGAGGAGAAAAATGCAGGCTAAAGGATTAAACAAAGAGATAAGGCACCATTATCTAAAAAGGTTATTGGTTTGGTGTGTTTTATTAATAGTAATCTGCATGCAGACTTATCCCAATAGAGAGTATGTAGAATCATTATTAATAGGTGCTGGGGATATTCAGGACTATGACATGAAATTATTTATGAAAGAAGCACCACCTGTTGTAACAGCCAAGGAAATGAGTTTTATTAATACTGGATATGAAATTTATAGTGGGGACAAAGATGGGGAGAATTACAAGGAAAGTACTATTTATTTAGGAGAAATGAAAGGGAAATACATGATATGTATATACGCTAGTACTAGTAGTACAGATCCATCTTATTTAACGGGTAAGAATAAATTTTTAATAATAAAAGAGGCAAACACATTAATTGATTATGAAACGATTTTATTAGGTGTTGTCCGTGATTTGAATGCTATTTATAAAGAAAATGTAACAGAGGCGGATTTTATAAATAAAATAGTATTCATAGAAGAAGAAAAAGGCTTGTTAAGATATCGCTTAGAAGTAGCAGGTTTAATCTGTATAAGTGTTTTTGTGATTTATGAAGTAATAAAATGTTTAGTAGGTGTACTGGGATTACCAAGGATTAAGGGAAGGCATTACATAGGTAAGCAAAGATGGAAAGAGGTTGCTTTAAAAATACAAGAAGAAAAGAGTCTTAGGGAAGGTAAGAGGTATAGAATTACAGAGCACTGGTTTATAGGTATCTTCCAAGGTATTGTAGTTATACCAATAGAGAAAATGATATGGATTTATCAAGAAGACTATAGTATTTATATTTATGCTCAGGATGGGAGAAAGTATTGCTTAAGACATTGGAGTAGAAAGCAGATAGAAAAAATGTATAAAGATATGAAAGAAGCATTACCCTGGGTTTATCAAGGAAATACCAAAGACTTACAGTATATTTGGAAAAAGCAACGTATGCAGATGATAGAAGATGTTGAAGAAGGAAAATTAGATTATGATTTAAGTGAGTGGTTATAATCCAATAGACAGAATGAGCGCAGTATATAACTCATTAAAGTCGAATCATTTTAATAGAGCTGGACACTAAATAGTGTACCAGCTCTTATTAGTAATTATTAAATTTAATCAATAACAAGCTTTGTATAAAAGATTATTTTTCTTTAAAAGGAGGATCTTGAACATAAATACCTACGAGTTTTTGAATACCTCTAGGAATAGCATCTTTAGAATTTTTCCAATCTGCATCTTTATTACGATAGTCATATTTATCTATAAACCAGGATAAATCTTCTTCAATACGTTTCAGATTGGTTTGCATCTTATCAAATAAAATACTATAAAATTCAGGTTTAGCTTTGTCAGCAACAAGGGTATCTGATAGAGCCATTAAATCTCCAAAATGAGTAACACAGAAACCTTTACAATCCTTAAAGAGAGCCATGAAATCAGGGCTTGTCTCCATTAAATAGAAGAAAGTATTCATATAGCGGATAAAATTTTTATCAATATAGTCACAAACATAGCAAGTATGATTTTGTTCATTCACCCACTCACTAATAGGATTTCCAGCTAATTCATCCATGGTTTTAGCTTTTTTGAATTTGGCAAACATACTCGTTTTAGTAGGAGAAAAGGCTTCAATTTTCTTTGTTAATTCTTTTTGAAGGGCTACATAATGGGTATGTAACATAAGAGCCATGCCAAGTCGGTTGCCGTAATCATACATTTTCTTATAGTGTTCACTACAAAAGCCCATTTGGTCAGTTGTAGCGCGAATATCATCCTCCATATAAGCACAGCCTAAAATAAAGGAAATGGCATCTTGTTCTAACTTACGTTTTATATAACAAAAAGGACATTCATCCTCTGCATGAAAGGCATCCGTTAGCGGAATGGTATAAATTGTATCTTTCATAGAAAACTCCCTTCTTAGATAAAAAAATAAATAACTCTGTTTTTATTATACAATAATAAAAAATAATTACCTACTAAATTAATAAATTTAATCAAGTACTAATTGGTATATAAAGATAGAGAGTAGATTTAGAGCGTATTATAATCTAGAGAAACTGTCCTTAAGAAATAATGATTTATTATACTTTTATTGATAATGTTGGAATAAGAGTGATATGAGAAAGGTAAAAAAGAAAAATAGTTTATCTATAACGAGTGTAAAATAATAAATATTATGATAATATAAAAGAAAAATTAACAATCATTAATCATATTAAGGGACAAAAAATTACATAAAAATGGATATTAGCAGACGAAATGGTAATAATATGAAAGAATGAAAAAGTAAAGGGTGTGGAACATGAATAATATGGTAATGCTCAATCATGTAAGTCACTTTAATATTGGACAAATTTTAGAAAGCGGACAAGTGTTTCGCTTTGAAAAAATTTCAGATCATAGTTACCTTTTAAATGCCAAGCAAAAGTTAATTAAAATTACTCAGCAACCAGATTCTAGCAGTGTAGCGATTTATAATACTACTGCTAGTGAAGTAGAAGAAATCTGGATGAATTACTTTGACATTAACACAAACTATGAAAATATTACAGCAACATTAGCTGCAAAGGATGAATGGATGGCAAAAGCTGTGGAGTTTGGTAAAGGCATTCGTATTTTGCGTCAAGATCCATGGGAGATGCTTATTTCTTTTATTGTCTCACAGAATAAATCCATTCCTCATATTAAAGCTTGTTTAAAGAATATAACAAATAAATTTGGATTCCCAATTAATGAAGTCGATGGCATGGGAGAACATTATCATTCATTTCCAACACCAAAGGAGCTATCTCGTGCCACAGAAGAAGATTTAAGAGAATGTAAAGTAGGCTTTAGGGCACCCTATATAATGGATGCTTGTCAAAAAGTATTAAATGGTGATGTTATTTTAAACGATTTATATATTATGCCTATTGAAGAAGCTAAAGCCAAGTTAATGACTATAAAAGGCGTAGGGCCTAAAGTTGCAGACTGCATCTTATTATTTGCTTACTCTAGGATGGAGCTTTTTCCAACAGATGTTTGGATTAAAAGAGTAATAGAAGGCCTTTACTTTGAAGGTAAAGATGTAAAGTTAGAGGAAATACAAAAGTTTGCAAGTGAGTACTTTGGTGAATTGGCTGGTTATGCTCAACAATATCTTTTTTTCTATGGAAGAGAAAATGCGCTTTTTAAAGATATAAGTAAGAAAAAAGCATAAAACAGAGAAATATAAGAAGAGTGTATAAAAACAAGAGAAAAAAGTTAAAAATAAAAGTAAATCATTAAAAATAGAAGCAAATAAAAGAAATTATAAATAAATAAATTAAATATGTTTAAAATACCTTAAATAAGGTAAAAATTGTATTTGCAATATAAGGTATAATGCCATAATATTATAAATATCAATTAGCACTCAATCATAGTGAGTGCTAATAATACAAAAACAAACTATTAAATATAAACAGGGAGGTTTTCTTTATGAACTTAAAACCATTAAGCGACAGAGTTGTAATCAAACATCTTGAAGCAGAAGAAAAAACACAATCAGGAATCATCTTAACAGGGACTGCTAAAGAAAAACCACAAGAAGCAGTAGTTGTAGCAGTAGGGCCTGGTGGCGTTGTAGATGGACAAAAAGTAGAGATGCAGGTTAAAGTTGGAGATAAAGTAATCTACTCAAAATATGCAGGTACAGAAGTAACATTAGACAAAGAAGAGTATGTTATCGTTCGCCAGGGTGATATTTTAGCAATCGTTGAATAAGCTATTATATGACCTAAGGGGCGTATTTCCTTTTGTTTAAGCTCATCTGGCGAAGCATATGAGTACTTAATATAGACAACATAGGCTAGTTTGAATGAACTAGCCCAATAATAGAGAGTAAAAACAATAATTTAGGGAGGCTATAAACATGGCAAAACAAATTCGTTTTGGATTAGAAGCAAGACAATCACTTCAATCTGGTGTAGATCAATTAGCAAATGCAGTAAAAGTAACACTTGGACCAAAAGGTCGTAACGTTGTATTAGATAAATCTTTTGGTACACCACTTATTACAAATGATGGTGTATCTATTGCAAAAGAAATTGAGCTTGAAGATCCATTTGAAAACATCGGAGCTCAACTTGTAAAAGAAGTTGCTACAAAAACAAATGATGTTGCTGGTGATGGTACAACAACAGCTACTGTACTTGCTCAAGCAATGATCACAGAAGGTCTTAAAAACATTGCAGCAGGTGCAAACCCAATTATTGTACGTCGTGGTATGAAAACTGCAACAGAAGCAGCAGTAGAATCAATCAAAGCAATGAGCCAAACTGTTAATAGCAAAAACCATATTGCTAGAGTAGCAGCTATTTCAGCTGGTGATGATGAAGTAGGTAACTTAATTGCTGATGCTATGGAAAAAGTATCAAATGATGGTGTTATCACAGTAGAAGAATCAAAAACAATGGCAACAGAATTAGATGTAGTTGAAGGTATGCAATTTGATAGAGGATACTTATCAGCATACATGGTAACAGATACAGAAAAAATGGAAACTGTATATGATAATCCATACATTTTAATTACAGATAAGAAGATTTCTAATATCCAAGATATCTTACCAGTTCTTGAACAAATCGTTCAAACTGGATCTAAACTTCTTATTATTGCAGAAGATGTAGAAGGTGAAGCACTTACTACTTTAGTATTAAATAAAATCCGTGGAACCTTTAACTGTGTAGCTGTTAAAGCACCAGGCTTTGGTGACAGAAGAAAAGACATGCTTCAAGATATTGCGATCCTTACAGGTGGTACAGTGATTTCAGAAGAAGTAGGTCTTGAACTTAAAGATGCTACAATTGACATGCTTGGTCGTGCAGCAAGCATTAAAGTAACAAAAGAAAATACAGTAATTGTTGATGGTGCTGGAGATAAAGCGGCAATTAAAGAAAGAGTTGTTCTTATCCGTAATCAAATTGAACAATCTACATCAGACTTCGATAAAGAAAAAATGCAAGAAAGAGTTGCAAAACTTGCTGGTGGTGTAGCTGTAATCAAAGTTGGTGCAGCAACAGAAACAGAAATGAAAGAAAAGAAACTCCGCATTGAAGATGCTCTTGCAGCTACACGTGCAGCTGTTGAAGAAGGTATCATCGGTGGTGGTGGTAGCACATATATCCACGTTGCTAAAGACGTAGAAAAATTATTAGATACAACAACTGGAGATGAAAAAACAGGTGTACGTATTATCTTAAAAGCATTAGAATCTCCACTTTACCAAATCGTAGCAAATGCAGGTCTTGAACCAGCAGTTGTTATCAATAAAGTAAAAGAACTTGAAAAAGGAACAGGTTTCAATGCTCTTACAGAACAATATGTAAACATGATTGAAGGCGGTATTATAGACCCAACTAAAGTAACAAGAAGCGCACTTCAAAATGCAACATCAGTAGCGTCTACATTCTTAACAACAGAATGTATCGTAGCTGACATTAAGAAAGATGAACCAGCTATGCCAGGTGGTGGCATGGGCGGTATGGGTGGCATGGGAATGATGTAATTCCACCCAAAATAAAGTAACAACTACTTCTCCAATATTTCGGAGAGTTGAACAAAGGGTGTTCTTATCTAGCAAAGTTAGGTGGAACATCCTTTTTTATGTGTCAAAACAGCAACTGGATGAAGAAATAATCCTTTAATAAGATGCGATAAAAAATTTAGAGTAGTAAATGAAAGGAGTGGTAACCATTTACAATATAAAAACCCCTTACAAGTACATTTATATACTAAGAGATATAAGTACCAACTTTTAAGGGGTTTTTTATCAAAATATTATTTAAAATAATCCTAGCATACCAACGCCTAATACAACAAAAGCAAAAATGATACGGTAGATAGCAAAGACTTTCATTGGCTTCTTTTGAAGGTAAGAAATGAAAGAACCAATAACCGCTAAGGCCACAATGAAAGAAACTACAAAGCCAATACCAAGGGCAATCCATTCACTTGCTAAGAGCGTTCCTTGAGCTTTTAAGATATTTAAAAGTGCTTGGCCAAACATAACTGGAATGGCTAGGAAGAAGGAATACTCAGCAGCAGCTACAGTTGAAAAACCAGCTACCCAACCACCTATAATAGTGGAAGCAGAACGAGACATACCAGGCACAATAGAGAGTACTTGGAATAAACCTACAATAATGGCCATTTTAGCTGTGATTTTAGTAGTAGACAGAGAAGTGGTTTGATTACCACGTAATTTGCTTTCTGCATACATCATCCAAAGACCACCTACAAATAAAGCACATGCTACGACAAGAGGATTAAAGAGCTTTTCCTCAATTAAATCATCAAAAGGAATACCTATAGCAGCAGCAGGAACACATGAGATGACAATCATAAGCCAGAAATAAAGACCACTTTTTTCGAAAGAAACATTTTTACTTGGAAACAAATGAACAATGGTATCCCAAATTTTCTTACGATAAAGAACTAGCACAGCTAAGATAGCGCCAAGTTGAATAACCATAGTAAACATATTAGCAAAAGCTGTGTTATCTGAGAATTTTAATAGGTTACTAAAAATAATAAGATGACCTGTAGAGGAAACCGGTAAAAATTCAGTTAGTCCTTCCACAACACCTAATATAGCCGCTTTTAATGCAAATAATAAATCCACTTTACAAATCGCCTCCTAAATCGCATTTGTTTATAATTTTTATACATAACTAGTTTATAATAGTTTATGAAAACAAGCTATCAAATTATTACATTTACTGATAATATTATAATTATAAAAACAATAACAGTAAATGTTGAAAAAATAGAGATTCTATAGTATTTTTATTATAGAGAATAAGAGGCGAAAAAGGAAGGGTAGAAGAATATGTCAGAAACATTTAAAGAGTATCTCATTAAGCAAAAGAAATCTTCAACTGATATTTTAGCTCAAATCGGATTAGTTGTAGCAACAATTATTCTGATAGGAGTTGCTTTTTTATACGGTGGGGATTTTATAGGGCCGATTCTAATTGTAGGTATCCTATTTGGAGCAGGCTTTTTATTTAGCAGATTTAGCAGAGAGTATGAATATATTTTAACTAATAATGAATTAGACATTGATGTTATTTATAATCGCTCAAGACGTAAAAGAGTAATGACTATTGATATGAAAAAAATTGAGATCATGGCCAATATTAAAGATGAGCGTCATCAATCAGAACTTAATAAAGGATATAAAGTAGTTAATGTAAGTGATAATTCAAAAGATGAGAATACATATGTTATTATGACACAAACCCCAGCTAAAGGAGCATGTAAGGTAATATTCTCACCTAATGAAGCTTTTGTAAATGACTTATTCAGACAAGCACCTAATAAAGTTTTTAAGAAAATATAATAATAATCAATAAAGAAAGGGAAACTATTTTGTAGGTTCCCTTTCTTTATTGATTATGGAAGTAGATTGATTACTGGGTTAATCAATCTGACGTAGAAGGAATTTTCACATCGTAAGCATAAGCTTACTCAAGCTAAGGTTTCTAAACTATTCAGCCATATAAGCTATGAGGTAATAAATAGTTTTTCTTATTTCTAGCATTATAATACGAAAGTTACTATATATCCTAGTGACTGAATAGCTATAAAATTTTATAGTCAATGAATGTTCGATAAATACAAGGTATAATAGAAGATATTCTGAATTTAAGAATACAAATGTATGCAAGTGACGTACAAATAAGGGGCTAATCACATTCATTTCTCTTGCTTAAGGTAGAGAGTAAGCTATAAAATAGTTACTTCTCGCCAAATAAAATCTATGAAAGGACTTATATCGAAATAGTATAAAAAAGATGATTAGTAGGGCAATTGCGTCCATTAGAGAAGTAAATAAATATATTTTTCTACAATAGGTTTATTAGAATTAAAAAAGAAATAAGCAAAATAAACAAGGATAAAAAGGATGTCCGTCACAACTTGACAATACCTTTGAAAATGTGATAAAGTGTACAAAATATATCAATATTATTTTAACGTTCGAGTTTTTATTCAACAATAAAAACTATTAGCACAACTTTAGGAGGCCAAGCAATGTCTAAGATTTTAAAAGAAGGTATCACATTTGATGATATCTTACTCGTACCTAATTATTCTAATGTATTACCAAAGGAAGTTTCTTTAAGTACAAAACTGACTAAGACGATTACATTAAATATTCCATTCATGAGCGCGGGAATGGATACAGTAACTGAAGCGAGAATGGCAGTTGCTATTGCACGTCAAGGTGGTATCGGAATCATTCATAAAAATATGTCTATTGAAGCACAAGCTGAAGAAGTAGATAAAGTAAAACGTTCAGAAAATGGCGTTATTACAGATCCATTTTCACTTTCTCCAGAACACTATGTATATGAAGCTAATGAATTAATGGCAAAATACAGAATCTCAGGTGTACCTATTACAGAGGGAACTAAATTAGTTGGTATTTTAACGAACCGTGACTTACGTTTTGAAACAGATTTCAACCGTAAAATTAAAGAAGTGATGACAAGCGAAAATCTTATTACAGCACCAGAAGGGACAGACCTTATGGAAGCTAAGAAATTACTTGCTGAGCATCGTATTGAAAAATTACCTCTTGTAGATGCAGCAGGTAATCTCAAAGGCCTTATTACTATTAAAGATATTGAAAAAGCAATTATGTATCCTAATGCTGCAAAAGACAAACAAGGACGTCTTTTAGCGGGAGCAGCAGTAGGTGTAACTATGGATTTACTTGATAGAGTAGATGCCCTTGTAAAATCTAAAGTTGACGTTATCACAATTGATACAGCACACGGACATTCTCAAGGGGTGTTAGATGCCGTTAAGAAAGTAAAAGCTAAATACCCAGAACTTCAAATCATCGCAGGAAATGTAGCAACAGCAGAAGCTACAGTAGCACTTATTGAAGCTGGTGCAGACTGTGTTAAAGTAGGTATTGGACCAGGTTCTATCTGTACAACACGTGTTGTAGCAGGTGTAGGTGTACCACAAATCACAGCAGTAGAAGATTGTGCAGCAGCAGCAGCACCTTATGGCGTACCTGTTATTGCAGACGGTGGTATTAAATACTCAGGAGATATTGTAAAAGCTATCGGTATGGGAGCAAGTGTATGTATGATGGGATCAATGCTTGCAGGTTGCGAAGAAAGTCCGGGAGAAATTGAATTATACCAAGGAAGAAAATACAAAGTATATAGAGGTATGGGTTCAATTGCAGCTATGGAAAAAGGAAGTAAGGACCGTTACTTCCAAGCAGATGCGAAAAAATTAGTACCAGAAGGTATTGAAGGCCGTGTTGCATACAAAGGTTATGTAGCAGACACTATCTTCCAAATGGTAGGTGGACTTCGTGCTGGTATGGGTTATGCAGGTGCAAGTTCTATTGAAGAACTACAAGAAAAAGCTACTTTTGTAAAAATCACAAGTGCTGGTCTTAAAGAAAGCCATCCACATGATATTCACATTACAAAAGAAGCACCTAACTATAGTGTAGATTTCTAAGGTAAAATAATGGGGGGATGTTGCATAAACATATAAGGTTTCTCATATCTAAAATATGATTATGTGGCAGCCCCTTCTTTATTAATTAAAAATTAGAAATAAATCATTAATTAGAGATGCTGAAGCGTGAAAAGCTAGCTTCATTATTTATTAGTATGAATTAATAAAGATATATAGTTACGAAATGAATATCCTTAGAGACAGAAGGATGATATAATAGATGGAAGAAAAATCAAGGAGGCAAATGGCATGAATCATGAGTTAGTAATCGTTCTTGACTTTGGTGGACAATACAACCAATTGATTGCAAGACGTGTTAGAGAATGTAATGTATATTGTGAAGTACATCCTTACAATATCAGTATAGAAAAGATTAAAGAAATGAATCCAAAAGGAATCATCTTTACAGGTGGACCAAATAGCGTATATGGTGAAGATTCACCACTTTGTGATAAGACGCTCTTTGAATTAGGTATTCCTGTACTTGGAATTTGCTATGGCTCACAGCTTACAGCACACCTTTTAGGTGGTAAGGTAGCAACAGCACCAGTTAGCGAATATGGTAAAACAGAAGTAGATATAGACACAACATCTAAGTTATTTGCAGGTGTATCACCAAAAACAATTTGTTGGATGAGCCATACAGACTATATTGAACAAGCACCAGCTGATTTTACTATTACTGCACATACACCAGTTTGTCCAGTAGCAGCAATGGAAAATGTAGAAAAGGGAATCTATGCAGTACAATTCCACCCAGAAGTAATGCATACACAAGAAGGTATGACAATGCTTTCTAATTTTGTTCTTAATATCTGTGAATGTCAAGGCGACTGGAAAATGGATTCTTTCGTAGAAACAACTATTAAAGCACTTCGCAAAAAAGTAGGCAATGGTAAAGTATTATGTGCCCTTTCAGGTGGGGTTGACTCATCAGTAGCAGCAGTTATGCTTTCAAAAGCTATTGGTAAACAACTGACATGTGTATTCGTAGACCACGGTTTACTTAGAAAGAATGAAGGAGATGAAGTAGAAGCAGTATTCGGACCAGAAGGCCACTACGACCTTAACTTCATCCGTGTTAATGCACAAGAAAGATTCTACGAAAAATTAAAAGGTGTAGAAGAACCAGAAGCTAAAAGAAAAATCATCGGTGAAGAGTTCATTCGTGTTTTTGAAGAAGAAGCTAAAAAAATCGGCACAGTAGACTTCCTTGTACAAGGAACAATCTATCCAGATGTTATCGAAAGTGGACTTGGTAAATCAGCAGTGATTAAGTCACACCACAATGTAGGTGGACTTCCAGACTATGTAGATTTCAAAGAAATCATTGAACCACTTCGTTTATTATTTAAAGATGAAGTACGTAAAGCAGGTTTAGAATTAGGTATTCCAGAATACTTAGTATTTAGACAACCATTCCCGGGTCCAGGACTTGGTATCCGTATTATCGGAGAAGTAACAGCAGAGAAAGTACGCATCGTACAAGACGCAGACTGGATTTACAGAGAAGAAATTGCAAAAGCAGGGATTGCAAAAGAAATCGGACAATACTTCGCAGCACTTACAAATATGAGATCTGTAGGAGTAATGGGAGATGAAAGAACTTACGACTACGCAGTAGCCCTAAGAGCAGTAACAACAAGTGACTTTATGACAGCAGAATCAGCTGACCTTCCATGGGAAGTACTTGGAAAAGTAACGACTAGAATTGTAAATGAAGTTAAAGGTGTTAACCGCGTACTTTATGATTGCACAGGAAAACCACCAGCAACGATTGAATTTGAGTAAAACTAACAGCCGTGCGCGGCTTAACAAAAAAAGTAGGGATGAGAGCTAGCTCTCAATCCCTACTTTTTTTGCTAAACTGCATAGGGCGCAGTAACACAGTGAGATGAAGCGAAGCGGAGTCGAACTGTGCTGCGTAGCAACAAAGTGAAATCTATATGATGCACGGCAATCGAAGCAATCAATATTGTTAGGCAAGATATAATGTAACAGCATATAAGTAAGTATAAAGCAGTGGATTCACTTTCAAGCCCTACGATAAGCGTGCTAAGTTACATAAACTAGTATGCGAGTATTCTAGTGTCGTTGAATCAAAAAAATAATGTTGTCATCCTCTACCATTACAATGGCAAACTGTTCCATAATGCCACAGTTCACTCTATTATAATGGTTATCATTGCTAAGCTTCATCCTCTTCCTCTATAAAATAAAGACGGGAGCAAAAATCCTGAAAATATCTTACCTCCTCATTGTAACCTGTTGCGGCAAAGCCTTGCTTTAATTTGATGCCACTGTACATCAGGGTATCTCCGTAGACATGGTAAAGCTCTGTTTCCCCATCTAGTTTAACCCATTTCGTTAATATATTATGAAGCAACGAATCCTGTTTTACATGAATGGGTGATATCGTATTAATCAAATCACCAAATTCTTTTATGTTATGTTTGAGTTTTCTGCCTGAAAAGGTATATCTCTTATCCTCATCAAGCCCTTTTGCCTTAAATATTTCGTGTTGCCAGTTTGCCGTTGTGAGTTTTTGCATGAGAAACCCTACTGATTTACTTTTGTCTGCTGATACCGTATTCCAAGAATAAATATTGCCATATCTTATGCGATAAAACGTTCCATATTGTAGTAGGTGGCGCCATTTTTTATAGAGTGTTACCTGCTCACTAAGTGCTTCAAGCTCTTCTTTTTTCATATCACTCAAATTACACTCATATCCAAGGACACCAAAAGCCGCCACATTGAATCTGCTTTCAAAAGGTGTGATTCTCAAGGTCTGATGATTGGGGCAGCTACTGACATGGCAGCTTATGGTGGACATCGGATAACCATAGCTATAGCCGTTCTGTATAGCTAAGCGGCATACAGCATCTGTATTGTCACTTGCCCAGATTTGTGGGAAATAGCAAAGCATACCAAGATCAAATCGGTTACCTCCTGCAGCACAACCCTCAAATAAAATGTTAGGAAATCTTTCAGTAAGGGTTTTCATAATGCTGTATAGCCCTATGTAATAGTTATAAAGCATTTCACCTTGTCTACTGGAAGGAAGAGAAGGAGAATAATAATCGGAAAAAATACGATTCATATCCCATTTCACATAACTTATGTTAGCAGAGGAGAATACCTCAGACATACTTGTGATGATATATTCCTGAACATCTGGATTACAGAGGTCAAGAATACGCTGATTACGTCCCTCACTATGTGGTTGATCAGGAATGGAACAAGTCCAGTCAGGGTGCTCTTTAAAAAGGCTGCTATCTGTATTAACCATCTCCGGTTCTACCCATATACCAAATGCCATTCCCATATCATTAATGCGATCTGCTAGACCTTTTAGTCCATAGGGCAGTTTAGAGAGATTGGGAGTCCAGTCACCAAGAGAATGCTTGTCATCATTTCGCTCACCGAACCATCCATCATCCATAACAAATAGTTCTATCCCTGCTTTGGCTGCTTTCTTTGCAAGACGTAGCAAAGAGCTTTCCGTAAAATGAAAGTATGAGGCTTCCCAGCTATTGAGAAGTATAGGGCGTTCTTTGTACTGCCAGCTTCCGCGTACAATGTGATTTTGTACAAAGGAATGAAAGTGATGACTTGCCTTTGTGAAGCCACAGTGAGAATAAGTCATCACAGCTTCTGGTGCTTCAAGGAAATTCCCCGGTTCTAATTGGTAACAAAAACTAACTGGTGACATACCTGTTACGATTCTGGTATGACCGTAACTGTCGGCTTCTATGGCTTCGTAATGATTGCCACTGTATATGAGATTAAAGCCATAAACCTGACCAGAATCTTCATCTGCATGGGGCTCTGTGACAAATACCAGTGGATTGGCCCTACTACTTGAAGTGCCACACTGAGAAGAGATCACATATTTGCCTGCATTTAATCTGGTCGTATGACGCTGCATTTCACGTCCCCATGCCCCATGAAAAGAGGTTACCTGATAGTCTGTACCAAAAAGAGTAAGACTGCTACTTAACAGTCTATGGACATTTACTGGATTAGAACTGTTATTTGTAAGACAGGTCTGCCTGCAGATCACATCATCTTCTTCATAAACATAGTAATATAAATCCAGTGTTAAAGCGTAGTGTTTATCAATGAGTGTGATGAGTAGTGTACTTACCTCACTGTCTGTGCCATAAGAACCAGGAAGGTTGGTGAAGGCTTTCCTTCCCGGTAATATTTGATGGGAATCATACAAAAAATCACATGTACGGCTTCCGTCTGCATGAACAATTTCCACCAGTGGTTCATTGATATCACCTTTGCCATAAGAAGAAAATTCAAGGGCTGCATTCTCTAAAGATACACCAGGATTATCCTCAGAATACAATACCGTGTTGCCAGGAGCAAAAGTATGCTTTTCTGTCATTGCATCACTTTCCTCTAGATGAATCTTTCTCCCATAGTGCAGATGTTCAAGATGACCGTCAGGATGTAACTTAAATACATAGGAAGTGTGCTTTGTGTTTAAATGAAAAAGTCCGTTTTTTTCTTGGATCATAAGGGTCATTCCTTTCTGGTAAGCTTAATGCTTTTGACGTGATTTAAGCTCCTTCGTAATTGACTCCAGTTTTTCATCTGTGAGTATATAATGTTTTTTAAAGACAATAAAGGCTACAAGGAGTACGAGCATAGGAAGTACAGTCATGGTCATGCGAAGTCCGACCACAGAACTTCCAGAGATGGCTGACTTTATGGTTTCATCTGCGCTTATATGGAAGACTGACAGGCAAACAGAAGCAATAAGTGCAGCAATTCCTGATGCAAGTTTAACCACAAAGGTCTGCATAGAAAAGATGACTGATTCATCTCTGCGGTTATTTTTAAGTTCACCATAGTCAACTGTATTGGCTAAAAATACGGTTGTCAGTACGTTGAGTATACCGACTGCTCCAAAAATAAAGAATCCTGGAATCAGAAGTAGAAATACATTTCCCATGCTGGTAAATGAAATGCCTAATAATACAAAATAACCAATGACCGCCATCCCTATGCTGATGTAAAACACTTTGATGGCTTGGAAAAATTTTCGAAGTAATGGGAACAAAATCATCATGGACAAGATCTGTACTGCACCACCGAAGGTGTTAAAGATGGTGTAATTGGTTTTCCATGAAGTGCCACCAAAATCGTATTTGAAAAAGTAAATAACAAGATTTGAAGTAATATAGACAGCAGAATTAATGAGAACAATAGCAATGACCATTGTCATGGTTTGGTCATTTTGAATGAGTGATGTAAACATTTCCTTAATCGTTGCCGCTTTCATATCCACTGTGGATTTTTCTTTAATGGCTAGACAGGTAATGATGATAAAGATAAGAAAAAGAATAGCAATAATAAGCGCAAAATATTTAAAGCCTATTCGCTCTATTTCTGTATCAGGTGACCCTGAAGGACACAAGAAGCTACCAAGTCCTGCTACTGCTATAACTGTAATAATGGTAATAATAGCACTTCCGACACCTGCACAGGAACGAGCTAGTGTAGACAGATTTTCACGTTCTTTGCCCCCTTTTGTAAAAGCAGGAATCATAGACCAGTAAGGGATATCCATCATAGTATAGGTGACACCCCATAAAATGTAAAACACTGCGGCATAAGTAGTAAGTCCCGCTCCATCAAGCTGTGGTGGTGCCGCAAACATAAAAAATAAGATAATAGCATTTAGCAATGTGCCTATGAGAAGCCATGGACGGAATTTTCCCCATTTTGTTTTGGTTTTGGCTACGATTACGCCCATAATAGGATCGTTAAAAGCATCAAATACTCTGGCCACTAATAAGATAATTCCCATTGCCCATGCGCTTACACCCATAATATCCTGATAGTAGTATAAAACATAGCTGGCAGATAACATGTAAACCATATCTTTTCCAACTGCCCCTATCCCGTAAGCAAATTTTTCTTTGACTGATAAACTTTTTACTGTATCCATAACTGCTACCCCCTTTATTTATTATTTATTTTCCTGTTTCATTGCCATTTCTACCACTTTATAAGCACCATCATAGAGTCCCATGGATTTGTTACGTTTGATGGATTCGCACATAGCTGCAAGAAAGGCGCTATCTTTATAAAATAAATTAATCATCTGCAAGGTATGTGGTATATCACGACATTCCAGTGTACCGTCTCCCATTTCAGCAGAGTGGATAGCACCCCACATTTCATGTTTTCCCACTCTTTTTATAAAGAGCTTTGGCACAGGATAAAATGCAAGCTCACTAGGCTTTGTTACGAGTACATCACAGCTTCTCATAAGCAGATTCGTACAATAAACAGCTTCGAATATATTGTGATGATAGAATGCATGGATGCCTGTGACAGGTCCTTCAAGAGCTTGATTAGCAAATGCCTTGGTATCTTCCCAGTTATCAAAATGTTCTATGGCATAGGTAGATAAATCCGGTATCTCCTTAATCAAGGCTTCCCATACATTTTTGTAATCACCTACATTGATATAAAGAACAGCTTTGTTTTTTGCAATGGCAGGTAGTACATGCTTGATAATAGCAGCAAATATTTCTTTTTGTGCTCCTGCACCACCGATTGTTAGAAGAAAACGCATAGGTTCTTTATTGGCTTTTCGCTTCATACGCGCATCACAGTCTGCTTCTATATTTGAGACTAGTTCATGGTCAATATAGTGTCCGGTGTAGACTAAAGAATCAGCAGGAAGTGCATGGCAAGTTGATTTTTTTTGCATACCATTGCATATGCGATAACCCTGATAGGCATTCCAGCACTGAACCGTATGAATGCTTCCTTCAGCAAAATGAAGTGCCATTGGCCAATTGTCAGGGATAGCATTAATAACCTTTTTCATGCCACTATGTACTGCAGCTTGTGATGGCCATACATGAGTACCTATAAAAGGCATATCTTTGGGGATGTTAGCAAATACAGGGGCCATAAGTTCCGCATTTTTTTGGTCAGAAGCATTATAGGCAAGTGCACGGAAGCCTTCGTAATTCATGGGTTCCCATACTAGCTTATTAAACAGAGAAAACTTAGAAAGCCTTGAGCCTAAAGAATACAATTCATTTTGAGCACTTATCACCTTTGTACAGGTAGTAGAAGGATAGGCGTTCAAATCCATCCAGTAGGGTGTATAACCCATGGCATGTGCTGCTGATGCCATTGCCATAGCAATTCGGTAATGCCCAAATCCCATACGAATATTGCCGATAATAATGCCTTTATCCCTGTCAAAGGTACCACTGGGATCTTTAGGGTCTACTATAATATTCTTGACTCCAAGTAAATCTCCGATATAGGGATTTTCCTCAATAGCGATTTTATAATCGGCGTTAGAATCATCACCAAACTTTTTTAAATAGTTGTTCTTGGATCTTACTGCTTTCTTATAATCCCTTGATGATATGGGGTTTCCAAATATTACTTTTGATTTATCCTCCATTATAATCCTCCATTCTGATTGGCATTATTTTTACAAGTCACATGAAATGTAAAGGTGACTGGATCTGTCTCTGGAATAGAAACGGTGACACTTCCCTGTCCCTCAGAACCGATGGTCTTAACGTAGCATCCGCTGTACCCCCCTTGAAAAGGTAGGATGTCTGGTCCGATTAATGCGATAGCTCCTTCACAGGTGATGTGTGCGTAGCCTGAATAATAGGGAAGAACATTACCGTATTCATCTGTAGCAGAAAGCCTTATAGAGGCTACATCATAGGTATCGCTTTCCGTCAGCATTTGAGTATTGGTAGTCCCTTTTAAATGGATGCTAGTCATTGGGGCTTTGGTGATAGATTTAACGACCTTGCCATTTGTGATGGCATCAAACCTATAGGTAGTAGCTGTGCCACCCCAATCTCCGATGTATTGATTATACAGCCTCAAGGCATCTGCTGGTTTCATGCGGTATATGGCCATAAGTGCTAGAGCTTTAAGCATAAGTCCCAGCGTCATACAATCTGCTCCTTTTAAGGCATAAGCGTTAATTAGGTCTTTTACTAGAGCTTCCTGTCTTGATGAAAAGTGTTCTTGTTTGCCCATCTTATCACCTATAAAATCATTCATAGTAATAGGTCCATGGGATAAGTGACTATATGTACTGTCTCTATTAAAAAATTCCTTAATCAATTCATTATTTTTATAAAACCTTACTGAATCTGCATTGGTGTAGATATAAATATCCCCTCTTATACAGCCAGGATGTTCGCCTATATCCATGGAGGAACTGATCTCTAGTACAGGATTTCTATTACCAAGAGCAGCATATACATAAGCAGCAGGCTTTGGATTGCGGAACATATCCATAACACCGTGATAACATATTCTATCTCCACTACCGAAGTCACGGTGAGTATTATAATCAAACATACACCAGCCAAAGGAACCTGCTATTTCATTTTCTGAGGCAACTGCATCAAGAATATTGGCGTGACGTCTGGCATGTTCCCTTTTGTGTGCCTCATCATCATAGGTTTTAGTAGGATACATATGTCCACAATATTCGGTAATAAGATAAGGTTTATGGTTATTGGATGTAACCTTTTGCTTTGGCTGACAGCCTCTTTTTACGCCATCATGTATAAAATCGTTATAGGTATAGACATCCTCTAATAAGTGGCTATGAGCTATTGCCCTGACACCTCCAGTAGGACGTGTTGGATCTGCTTCGTGAGCAGCCTTATTAGTAGCAAGATAAAAGGCATCGTCATCCTGAGACTCATTTATTCTGACACCCCATAATATGATGGATGGATGATTTCTATATTGTCTGACCATATCTGTTGTATTGATTACCGCCTGCTTTTTCCATGTGTCATCGCCTATATGTTGCCAGCCGGGAATCTCAGTAAATACCAGAAGCCCTATTTCGTCACATCTTTGTATGAAGTGATGTGATTGTGGATAATGGCTGGTTCTTACCGCATTTACACCAAGCTCGTTTTTCAAGATATCTGCATCCAGTTTCTGCATTGAAGCAGGCATGGCATAGCCTACATAAGGATAACTCTGGTGCCTATTGAGCCCCCTGATCTTTAACTTGCGTCCGTTTAAATAATAGCCGTCTTTCTTAAATTCAGAACGCCTGAATCCTATTGTCGTAGTCACTGTGTCCAGTAACTGGGGTGTTTTTTGCGACATGTCATACAGACGAGTGACTAATTGATAAAGCACGGGGGTATCTATATCCCACAGACTGACATTGTCCACCGTAAATGTTGGATGACAGTCTGAACAGGTGTATGTTGCTAACGGTGTTTTTTCTTCAGAGGTACTGTATAATAGTTGTTCTAATTTTACTGGGACATCAATAGCGGATAATGTAATATCACTTGAGACCTGTGCAGAAACTTTCGTATCCAAGTTGGTAGATTCTATTTTATCCGTTAAGATCTCCGGTTTCACAAAGATATCTGCAATGTGAAGAGTTGGCTTATGCTCTAAATAGACTTCACGGTATATCCCACCAAATGTCATATAATCTATGACATGCCCAAAAGGTGGCTGATTTAATTGCTCATGGGAATCAACCTTTACGACCAGTACATTTGTTTCGCCGTACTTTATGCTGGAGCTTATATCTACTGTAAAGGCTGTATAGCCACAATAATGGGAATATATTTTGACGCCATTCACAAATACATCAGCTTGATGTGCAACGCCTTCAAATGTCACAGCTACATAATCACCGTTCCAGTCTGCTGGAATATCCAGTTCTGTTTTGTACCAGCATGTCATCTGATAGAGGTTTTCATCAAAGTAATGAAAGGGTGTTTCTTTGCAGGTGTGTGGAAGTCTTACTTTCAAGCCTTTTGTAAATCCGGGTTTATGAAGCTCAGGTGAATAGTGTTCTGTAAAAATCCAATGATTGTTTATATATTTTTTCATTAACACACCAACCTTTCGGTTTAAAAAATGGAATCTGTCAATCTACAATAATGCCTCTTGTAAGCGTTTTAACCGTTTCTTTCAATGCCTGCTGATAAGTGATGTTATTTTTCTCAAGCAGGTCTCTTTTTAGAAATTGTTCCAGTGTAGCTTCAAATATTGTTTTGATGATAATGGGGTGTATCGGGCGAACCACTCCTTCTTGCATCCCCTGTTCTAAGAGGGCAATTGTATTTTCCCAACCATTTTCAAGGCGCTGTTCAATCTGTGAATATACCAGAGGATGCTTATCCTTGATAAGATATAACTGGCTGAAATCCAGATTTTGATAGCAGTCAGGCAGAACGCCTAAAATCGTTTCTATCTTCTCGGCCGTATTTAAGCTGCTATCCGAAAGCACTTTGTTCTCGCTGTCTTTAATGCCATCGAAACAATAATCCACCATTTGTAGTAGTAGAGATTCCTTGTCATTAAAGACAGAGTAAATCGTTTTCTTGCTTATGGATAATTCTTTCGCCAAATCATCCATGGTAAACTTAATGCCTTTTTTATTAAACACAGTAATACATGCTTCCAATATACTTGTATGTAAATCCATATTCGTATCCTCCTAGGAAACTAAAAAACTATAATTGGTTTCCTAGTTTTCATTGTATCACAATCAATATTTACTTCAATTCACCTAAAATTATAATAAATTAATTATTATTTTGTGCAATTTAACGAGTTTTGAAAAATAATTAAAGGAAAGACGGTAGGTTTAGCAAAATAGAAATACCATTTTAGAGTAGGAGAATGAATAGACAAGCGTATCAATAAGTATTATATTGAAATTAAATTGATAAGTCATAGTTACCATAGGAGATAGAGGTATGCATATAGAAACAGAGAGATTATCCTTAAGAGAAATGAATGAAAGTGATTTTGAGGCACTTTATGCTGTTCTTGCTGATTCAGATATTATGGAACATTATCCCTATACTTTTGATGAAAAAAGAGTGATGAATTGGATTGAGAAAAACAGAGAAAGATATAAGATTTTTGGATTTGGATTATGGGCAGTCATACTCAAGGCAACAGGAGAAATGATAGGTGATTGTGGCTTGACCATGCAACTTATAAATGGTCAGATTAAACCTGAGATTGGATATCATATCCGAAAAGACTGCCAACGACAAGGGTATGCAAGTGAGGCAGCCAAAGCGAGCAGGGATTGGGTTTTTAAGAATACACCATTCAATAGGATCTATTCTTATATGAAGCATACAAATATTGGTTCGTATGCCACAGCACTTTCAATAGGGATGCATCAAGTTGATGAATTTATAGATAAGGAGAATGAGATTACAAAAGTATATGTCATCACTAGAGAGGAATGGGAGAAGGAAGCTATTCGGACAAAAGAAGGCACAATAAGTCGGGAAAGGAATCTTTTGAAGTAATAACATAGAGACATAGCAGGGAGGTAGAAACTATGGAATGGATAAAAAGTATTAGCGAAGCTATCGATTATATTGAGGAAAATCTTACGGATGAACTGACCATCGAAAGAATTGCAAGTCATGCGCTCATCTCACCCTTTTATTTTCAAAAAGGATTTTCCATGCTTTGTGGTTTTACTGTGGGTGATTATATTAGACAACGTAGGCTCACACTTGCCGGAAGCGAACTTGTTTCCTCGGATACAAGAATCATTGATATTGCACTCAAATATGGCTATGAGTCGCCAGATAGCTTTTCAAAAGCTTTTACACGTTTCCATGGTGTTACACCTACAGCTGTACGAAAGGATGGAGCAATGATTAAATCGTTTGCTCCACTGAAAATCTCATTTACTTTGAAAGGTGGTTTTACTATGGAATACAAAATTGTTGAAAAAGAGGCATTTACGGTTATAGGTGCACAGAAAAAGTTTAAGTATGATGATGCGAAAACAGAAATTCCAAAGTTTTGGACAGAACATTATCAAAGTGGTAAAGGGAGTATCGTTTGTGGCATGTATGGCGTGAATATGGATGAAAGTATGGGAGACAAGGAGTTTGAGTATCTGATAGCAGACGATTACAATGGGAGAGCAGAAATACCGGAGGGCTTTGTTACGAAAGTAATTCCTAGCTATACATGGGCTGTTTTTCCTTGTAGAGGAGCAATGCCAAAAGCAATGCAAGAGGTTAATCAAAAAATATTTTCCGAATGGCTACCAAACTGTAAAGAGTATGAATTTGCGGCAGGATATTGTATCGAAATGTATGGTGATGCCTCTAAGTACAAAAATGGAATAGAGGATGATCATTACTATAGCGAGATATGGATTCCGGTAAAAAAGAAATAAATACAAGAATGTAAGTTAAGCATATGGCGAAAGGTTTAAAATAGTACTTGAAAAGCATTTTTAATGGATATATCCTTTGTTTTAAGGATATATCCATTAAATTTTATAGGAGAGTTTAATGATATGAATAAAGAAAAACTTAAAGAGTTAGAGAGTAAAATAAATAATGAATATGGTAATATTGCAGGAGTAGTTGTACTTAAAGATGGTGAAATGCGATACGAAAAGTATTTTAATGAGTGTACAGCTGATAGCAGGATCCATGTTTATTCAGTGTCAAAAAGTATTATTTCGATATTGATAGGGATTGCAATAGACAAAGGATACATCAAAAGTGTCAATCAAAAAGTATTGGATTTTTTCCCTGATTACATAGTAAAAAAGGGGGAAAAGACCATACAGAATGTTACCATTAAAGATTTACTTACAATGACCACCCCATATAAATATAAGTTTGCACCCTACACCTACATTAAGTATTTCATGAGTGATAATTGGTTGAAATTTACGCTTGATTTGTTGGGAGGTAAAGGACAAATAGGTCAATTTAGGTACACACCTATTGTAGGACCAGATATTTTGTCTGGTATTTTAATGAAAGTAACCGGACAAACGGTGCTTGAGTTTGCAACAGATCATTTATTCTCACCGCTTGGAATTATTGTAGAGCGTAATATATTTTTTCGAACTGCAAAGGAACAAAGTG
The DNA here is from genome assembly GCF_000178835.2 of Cellulosilyticum lentocellum DSM 5427. Taxonomy (GTDB): domain Bacteria; phylum Bacillota; class Clostridia; order Lachnospirales; family Cellulosilyticaceae; genus Cellulosilyticum; species Cellulosilyticum lentocellum. Next base: position 3,594,183 of record NC_015275.1, on the reverse strand, counting down.
CATTTAACAAAGCTACTAATATCAGCGGTTGGGTTGCTGACGCATCTGGTTTGAACTCTGCTGGATGGGGACTTACCCTATCCCCAGTAGATATGGCAAGTATAGGTAAGTTATTGTTGGATGACGGAGTTTGGAATGGAAAGCAAATCGTATCGACAGAGTGGATAAAGGAGAGTACCAAGGAACATAGCAGATGGGAGAAAGCAAATCTTTTATATGGATATTTATGGTGGATTGTTGATGATGGATTTGCAGCAATTGGAGATGGTGGAAATGTCATATATGTAAACAAAAAGAAAAATATAGTGATTTCAATTACCGCTCTTTTTAAACAGAATGTCACAGATAGAATAGAATTTATTAAGGAGTATATTGAACCAATCTTTGAGAATTGTATATCATGATGGTCTTAAAGCTTTGAATTGGGATGACAATAGTTTTGTTTTATTGTATGATAAATATATTTTACAGTGAAAATTCTGACTAAATTTAAATCGGATATATTAGTTAGATGAAGAAAAATTCAAATCTCAAGAAGAAAAAATATAGGGGGAATAAGAAAATGAGATATTTTCATGTAGATGTATTTTGTAAAGGGGCTTTTACTGGAAATGGACTAACAGTTATGATACTAGAAGAATTTTTGACTAGAGAAAAGATGCAAATAATAGCCAAAGAATTTAAACAGTTTGAAACAATATTTCTTGTACGTCTTGGAGAGAAGGATTTTCAGGCAAGAATTTTTACAGTAGAGGAAGAACTTGATTTTGCAGGACATCCTATATTAGGGGCAGCAGCAGTTATACATCAAGCATATTTCATGGAGGATAAGAAGATAGAAATTTCGTTTCGATTAAATAAAAAAGTAGTACAAGTAGAAAGTAAAAAGGAGGAGGGAGGATTTAAGTGCTTCATGAATCAAGGGAAAGTAGAGTTTATGAAGCGAATAGATGAAAATTGCTATATGGAATTAATAGAACCACTCAATTTAGGTCAGGAGAATCTTTCAAAAGAATTTCCTCTAGAAGTTGTATCGACCGGTCTTCCATATTTATTAGTGCCAGTTGTATCAGGTTTAGAAAAGGCTAAAATCAAAACTGAGGATTATGAACAAGTGCTTGCGAATATAGGGGCAAAATTCGTATATATATTTGATGTAAATGAAATAGAAGGTAGAACATGGGATTCAAGAGGACTTGTTGAAGATGTTGCAACAGGAAGTGCTGCTGGTCCCGTGGGAGCATACTTATATAAGTATAAAGTCTTTTTGGAATCTGAAGTCATTTTATTAAGGCAAGGACGCTTTTTAGAAAGAGACAGTGAAATTGTAATTAATAAGAAAAAGCAGACGGATGAAATGATTGTAAGTGGCCAAGTGTGTATTGTAGCAGAAGGAAAAGTGAAAATATAGAACATTAATATAAACGTTAGGTAGATATACTTTTATTGTAACATCAATTTTTTATACGAATGGGGAGAATGTAAATGGGAAATTGGGGAACTGGTCTTTATTCAAATGATTTGGGCGAAGATGTCAAAGACGAATATTTATCAAAACTAAAAGGTGGGAAAAGTGATGAAGAAACATTAGCTGAGATTTTTCAGTCCTATAAAGAGGAAATGGAGGATGATGATGACCAATATGATGTTTGGTTTGCTTTGGCTGATACCATGTGGAAAAGGGGAAGATTAACTTACGAAGTGAAAAGCAAAGCATTAGCTTTAATTAGTGAGGAGAGACTAGCTAATCGCTTCGAAGATGAAAAGACTAAAAAAGCCAGAAATAAAGTATTAGAAAAATTAGAAGCACAATTAAATACTGAGATGCCAAAACGAAAAAGGATAGCAGTACATCAACCTTTTATTACAAAATGGACACCAAGAGAAGTATATTTATATCAAATAAAGAATCCACCAGAGGGAAAGGAAGAATATGAAGACTGGTGGGGAGTTATTTATGTAAGTCGTTTACGTGAAATGGAGCTAGTAGTTAGGGGCGTGGTGGATGTTGTACCTTATATTTATTTAAAAATGTCAAAAGAAAAACCGAAGGATGCCTCACAAATCAATTCTCTGCCATTTATTGTTTGGTCTATAGAATGGAGTACGGGACAAGGGGCATTTGAAAAGGCACTTGTTGAAACATCCCATCGTTTTTATCCTAAAGAGATAGAATTCCTAGGTGTATGTGAGCATTTTCAATATCCAACACTTGAAATAAAAAGAGAAGACTTTCAATTATGGTGGTCATTTAAAGCAGATGCAATTGAAGAATATGAGAGAGAGTTGCAAAGAATAGAATATAATAAATTACTAGAGCGTGCAACAGGGTTACAGTTAGAGGATAGAGTGTCTTTTGTACAGGGACATCAGAGCTTACCTATAAAAAGAGGAAAAAATCATAAAATAAAAAGAACTGATAATCATCCCATACATAGCTCACATAAGAATAGATGGTGGATAGGCGATAGATTTGAATACATTATTGATCAACCACCAGAGGGGAAAGAGCAATATAAAGGCTGGAAGATATATCTCTATGTATATGAAATAAGAGGCATGGAGTTGGTAGTACCAGATGTGATGGATGAGGTACCATTTGTATATGTAAAGCTTATAGATGATGATCATTTAAGAGAATTTGCAGATTTTGTACCATTTGTATGCTTTTCTATAAATAAGAAAAATGGAAAAGGAGAGTATTTACTTCCATTTGTAGATATATTGGACTCATGGATGCCTAAAGGAATGAAATATAGAGGTAAATATTTACTAAGAAATCTTCCTGATAATGAGGACTTAGAGGTATGTAAAGAACATATTTTGCATACAGATCATTTAATACTAGAAGCAGTTAAAGGCTACGAACGAGAATTAACAAGATTAGGGCTAGAAGGAGTTGATAATACAACAGATATTATTCGAACAATAATAGAAAGACACAATCATTAATAGTTGACTATGTAGAATGAGAAATAGTAATTATCGTTCTTGGAACGGCTAGATAGTATAGTGTATTAAAATTCTTTATAGAGAAAGTGATAAGTAAGCCTAGTTTTGGGAATAATATACACAAGTAACTGTATGTAATGGAACCTATCAACACTGTATTGAAGAAGGAGCATAGATTGTGACAAGAGTACAACTTATTTTCTCGTTTATATGTCAGGTAGTTATAAGATGGGGTATTCTACGAATTGGGCTTCTTGTCATAGGGTGGTCTTGGTATAATGGAGAGGGAGATATAGCAGTAAGCTGTATGGCTTCAGTTATTCTTGTTCTAGTGTATATTTTATTGTTCATCTACGAAGCCATTGTAACCTATAAAGAGTATAAAAAGATTAAAAAACCAGAGGAATAGACACAATCGTGAAGTCTTTTTGCATTTGTATTTTTGACAATACCTTTGAAATATGGCATTCATTTGCCTACATATTATTGTGCCTTTGATTTTTCCAAAAAGACTCTGGCATAGATATTCTTTAAACTTTATCGGTGGATTTTCTATTTTCTTCTCCCCAGTCACACATAGCATATAAAATAGGGATTGTGAATTATAATAATGAAGTAGGTATAAAGAAAGCAGTAGCATTAGCAGATTGTATTTAGTATTGAAAAATTAGAATCTGTGAGAATTTTTGAGTATGTCTTATTTGGAATGCTTTCATATATTTACCTTAACAAGCTATACTAGAAGGAGTTTTAACTAGGAGATAAATAATCCAGAATATTTATAGTTTAAAAGAGATATATAAAAGGAGAACATAATATGGGGAGATATAATGAATTAATGTTAGTACTTAATAATTATCAGTTAATCAATGAATTTGAAGAAATATTGGAAGAGGAATTAGAAAAAGATATAAAAAAAATATCCAGATTTACCTAAAGATTATATTGAATTTTTAAGGGAAGTAGGGTGGGGAGATATTGAAATAGATACTTGCCTTAGTATATTTCATGGAGTAATTGAAACAGAGGTGATTTATAAAAGAAAAATCAAAGAGATTCAAGGGATTTTGTATTTTGGAGACTATGTAGTAGGGGACTGTTACTGTGGTTTTGCTATAAATGACAATTGGAGAATAGTAGAGATATATGATGATTTTCAAATTCGAATAGCAGATGAGAATTTTGAGGGCTATATTAAAAGTACAATCAGCAAATATATTAATACAGTAACGAGGTGATTTATTTAGCCTTAGAGTGGTTAGATATTGTTGCAGATTAGAAGTGTAAGATAAAAAAGAATAAATAAAAAACGCCTAAGTCATGCGATGCCCCCAATAAGTTAGATTTTCAGGTCTAACTTATTGGGGGCAGTTCAATAACCACATGACTTAGGCGTTTTCTTTTACCAGCCTCCAAGCTTAACTTCTATAACTACCTGACATACCTATCAAGGGGCATGGCGCAGCTCCTCAGCACTTACATGACTAATCTTGTAAGCACATCAAAGATAGTTATAAAAGTCAAACCAATGAGTGAGGAGCTCCTTAAAAGTCTTGGCCGGTGCACCCTTATGATGAGGAAGCTAAGGCTTTAAGACTCTGGTTTAAACTTTGTTTAAGGTAATGCTAAATGTAAAGCATTATAAAATAACTTATAAAAGAGCGCTTCCCTTTACAGCGCATCAGTGAACATTTTCCTTAAGTCCAGAGGTACCTATAACAATAGATTGAGACTTGGCTGACCCGGTCAGTTCCTCAGATTGAAGCTGTGGTGATTCTGCTACGAGAAGTTATTTGTTTTATCTTTACATTATATTATATGTGATGAGAAAAGGAATTCCTTAGTTAAAGATAAAAAATTATTACTATTCAAAATTTATAAAATAAAATTAAAAAAGTCGTTGAAAAAAATTTTTAATTGATATAGTCTTGAGTATATCAATATTGATTACATTATTTTATGAAATGATACTTTCATAGGACAGGCTAGCTGTGCTTAAAAAGGGTAAGATGGTTTATGAAGGTGATAGCATTACAAAATACAGTTGACTCATCCCTAGGGGGAGACTGTAACATAGTCTTATATAAGGAGGCGAGTGATATGTTAGAGAGAGACAAGATTGTAATTAGAGGTTTACATCAAAATAATCTAAAGAATGTATCTCTAGATATTCCAAAAGAAAAAATAGTCGTGTTCACAGGGGTGTCTGGTTCAGGTAAATCAAGTATTGTATTTGATACCATTGCAGCAGAAAGTCAGCGTCAGATGAATGAGACCTATAGTGCCTTTATCAGAGGAAGATTACCTAAGTATGAGAAGCCAAAGGTTGAACTTATTGAAAACCTTTCGGCTTCTGTTATTGTAGATCAAAGTAGATTGGGCGGCAATGCAAGGTCTACAGTAGGAACGATTAGTGATTTATATGCAGCACTTCGCTTGTTGTATTCAAGAATTGGCACACCATATGTAGGAACAGCTTCTTACTTTTCCTTTAATGATCCCAATGGCATGTGTATGACTTGTTCAGGCCTAGGAAAAGTGACAGAACTAGATATTAGTGGCGCATTAAAGGAAGAATTATCTTGGAATGAAGGTATGGTGGAGTTACCAGCTTTTCACCCTGGCAACTGGTATTTTAAACAATATGTTGAATCAGGCTTATTTGACCCTGATAAAAAGCTTAAGGACTATACGGAAAAGGAACGAAACCTACTTTTCTATGGGGCCTATGAAAAAGATGGGGAGCGCGTTAACAAACGCGTAGAAGGTATTCATAATCATCTCTCAAGACTTCTTCTAAAACGTGATACTTCTACATCAGGAGATACCACGCAGAAACGCCTTGAGACAATGATTCACCAGAAAGAATGTCCAGTATGTCATGGAAGACGCTTGAATCAAGAAGTACTAAGCTGTAAAATTAACGGCTATAGTATAGCAGAGCTTTGCGAGCTAGAATTCGTGCAGCTTCGTGAAGTGCTAAAGGAAATAAAAGATGAGAGAGGCAAGACCATCATACAGACGCTTATTGCTTCACTTACGCGAATGATTGAGATAGGACTTCCTTATCTAAGTATGAATAGGGAATCTGCTTCCTTGTCAGGTGGAGAGGCACAGAGACTAAAATTAGTCCGTTATATGGGAAGTGCCTTAACAGGTATGACCTATATTTTTGATGAGCCAAGCACAGGGATGCATCCAAGAGATGTGCACCGCATGACCAGACTTTTACAAAGCCTAAGGGATAAAGGCAATACAGTACTTGTGGTAGAACATGATAAGGATGTCATTAGCATTGCAGATGAAGTCATAGATGTAGGGCCTCTTGCCGGCAGAAATGGCGGTCAAATTCTATTCCAGGGAAGTTATGAGGCACTATTATTATCTGAAACACGAACAGGGAAGGCAATGAGAGAACAGATTCCGTTGAAAGAAAAAGTGCGCCTTCCTAAAGCGTTTCTACCAGTTCAAAAAGCCAAACTGCATAATCTAAAAAATATTTCTGTGGATATACCACTTAATATTCTAACAGTGGTAACAGGTGTAGCTGGCTCGGGTAAAAGTACATTAATCCGTGATGTGTTTGCAGAGACTTATTCTGATAGGGTTATACTAGTGGATCAGTCACCTGTAACGGCGACTTCACGTTCTACACCAGCTACCTTTCTTGGCTTTTTTGATGAAATAAGGAAGGTAATGGCCAGTGAAAATCAGGCAGAAGCCTCATTATTTTCATTTAATAGTAAAGGGGCATGCCCTATATGCGGTGGAAAAGGTGTAGTGGTGACAGAACTGGTATTTATGGATCCTGTAACCACAGTGTGTGAGAGCTGCGAAGGTAATAGATATAGTGAAGAGGCAACTAGCTATCAATATAAAGGAAAGAACATCGTTGATATACTGAATATGACTGTAGAAGAAGCCCTAGAATTTTTCGGGGATAATCGTAAAATTAGTAAGCATATCAAGGCGATGAATGAGGTGGGCTTATCCTATCTATCCCTTGGACAACCTCTCTCAACTCTCTCAGGTGGGGAAAGGCAAAGGATTAAGCTTGCTAAGTATTTGAATCAAAAAGGAAATATCTATGTGTTAGATGAGCCCACAACAGGCTTACATGCTTCTGATGTGAAAAATATTATGAAGCTTCTAGATAGCTTTGTAAAGCGTGGTAATACGGTGGTGGTGATTGAGCACAATCTAGATGTGATGAAACAAGCAGACTACATTATTGATATTGGGCCAGATGGAGGGAACGCCGGAGGAGAAGTTGTATTTACAGGGACACCAAAAGAAATGATTGCTTCTGCAAACACTATTACAGCAAAGTATCTACGCAAATCATGTGAATAGAAGGAATAAGGATAGATATATGACAATATAAAAATGCCCGAGTCATGTGAGAAGAACACTTGATTCGGGCATTTTTATAAGAAATTAATATTCAGTTAATGTTGAGTGACCATTGAGTTAATGTCTCTCTTTTATAATAGTCATATGATAAAGGGGGAGAAAACAGCTAGTGGTATGCCTTATTCACTAAAAGTTTTGTACTAGAGTTTTTAAATTTATGCAATTAATAGGAAAAGAAACAAAAAAATAAAAAGCCTAAGCGATGTGAAATCACATGACTTAGGCTTTCTCATTTTTGGGAGGCATACTTTGAACCTAAAAAATAGATGCTCATCTTAGAGGGACGACAGTGGGGAAGCAGGCGTTTCTATTTTCTCAGACTCTTAAATTGAACCTACTCATCTGAATGCTAAAAAAATATGAAATAAATTAATTAAAAATAAAGTCGATTGATTTGGGAAAATTAATCTATTTATAGAAGATAAATAAACTTATAAAAGTAAAAAAATTAACTAGGAGGACACCTGACTTGCAGCATACAAATAAGTTTTCAAAGAAAAACAAACCACAAAAATGCTACTTTGATAAAGAATATACAGTGTGCAAAAGATGATTATCCTTAAATCAAGGGATAATTTTCTGAAAAAAGTAGTCATTTTTGTCATTATTATAAACAAAAAAATACAATATTTAAATTGTTTATAATATTGATTTGGTTTATATTAATAAGTATAAGATTAATTTAAGTTAAAATGAGAAGATATTTACTAGAGGGAGAGCAAATATGTCAAAGGGAAATATTGGTTTTGAGGAAGTTTTGGAATTTATTGAAGATTTGCCTTATAGTAAGTTTAGAAAGTTAGTCAATCATTATGCTTTACATAATGGCAAGGAGTTTGAACAAGAGCTGAATAATATGGTTATTCTAGACTTACAGTCTAGACTAGAGAAATTAAATATTCATAAACATTGTCCTCAATGTCAATCAAGTAAGGTAGTCAAGAATGGTAAGAGAACCAATGAAATACAAGAGTATAAATGTAAAGAGTGTTCAACCAAATATACATTATTTACAGGCACGCTGTTGGAGAAGACGCGTTATGATTGGGATAGTTGGGTCAAGGTGTTAGAGATGACGCTTAATAACTATTCACTTCATAAGATGATACATATTTTGGAAGAAACGTATGGCTATGAAGGAATCAATTATAAGACGATATGGCATTGGAGAATGAAATTAATACATGCATTAGCAAAGCTCCCTATGCCAGTACTTACAGGTGTTATTCAAATTGGAGAGATAAGGATTAAGGATTCTAATAAAGGCAATAGAAGGATTATTATAGAGGAATGTGATAAGGAGAAAGAAGATACAAAGCAGGATTTGATACTGATTGTATCGGCTATTGATAATAGAGGATACTGCGTTAGTAAAGTGATGCCCAATGAGGAATTTACCACAAAGCTGTTTAAAGAAGAGTATAAAAGGAATATAAGTGCTCCAGCGTATATTTGTTCCTACCCAGTACAGGTGTATGAGGAGTATAGTAAAGAATATAACATACCTCATTTTATTAAGCCCTTTCATTACATAAATGATATACAAACTCAAGCGTTTATCAAGGAGTCTGATGAGATATGTAATAAGGAATATATTAAGAATAAGGGGAACATTACATATGGTGAGGTGAAGCGGCTTAAAGAGCTGTATCACTTGGGGGTAGAGGAGATAGAGAAGATCAATTTACAGTTACAAACTTTTATTAATCAAAAAATGACCAATGTAAATACTAGGTATTTGCAAGATTATATAGGATTATATGTGTTTAAGAAAAATTGGGAGGTCACCTATGGTCACTTACCTACATCAAAAGAAGATGCAGAAAAGATATTTGTTGAATTACTTAAGCGTAAAAAGCAGGTTTTATAAGAATTGTAGTCTACATAAAGAAGTGTACTAATGACTCTCCTTACATATGATTATTGGTAAAAAAAGATAAATTAGCCTATGTGTTATGCAAAATAATGTATAAAACCATCCCTACTTAAATGGATAATATACAAAAAGCACAAAAAGTTGACTTATAATAAACTGATTTTGTATAATATTCTTGTAAGTACAAAGCAAGTGGTTATTTATCATTTGTTTAAATTACGAGTTGTACATAACTGAAGGGGGTTGATGAATAATGAGTAAAAAAATGATGAGCATTTTATTAAGTGCAGCAATAGGAACGACAATGTTAGTTGGATGTGGTGGAGGAAATGGTAGTACTACTACTTCAGGAACACCAGCACCAGCTGTAACAGATTCAGCTGAGCCGTCTGACTCTGCAGAACCAGCAGGTGGAAATGGGTATGCAGGTGATTTATCACTCATGCACTTTTCAACCTCAGAAGAATCTCAAGGGAATGGAGGTTCTGATGGATTCCGTACTATGATTGCAGAATGGAAGGAAGCAAATCCTAACATTAATCTAACAGAGAATGTATTAGCTAATGCTGAATATAAAACACAGATTGCAACTTTAGCTGGTGCAGGAGATTTGCCAGATGTGTTCTTAGTTCAAGGAATGAATGTTAAACAATGGGCTAAAGAAGGACTTATCATGGATATGACAGATGTTATTGCAGCGTCTCCAGACAGTGCTAATTATAATGAAGCAATGTTTACACCATTTAAAGACGAATCAGGAAAGATCTATGCTATTCCAGCTTTAACTGGTGGTACTTGTACAGTCGTTGTGTATGACAAACAAATGTGGAAGGATGCAGGATTTGATACATTCCCTACTAATTGGGATGATGTATTAAAAGCAAAAGACTATTTTAGTGGAGAAGGTATTGACACAATTGCATTTGGAAATGGTGGTAAATGGCAAGCTAATTCATGTTTTGTATCAACAGTAGGTAATGTGTATACAGGTAAAGACTGGTTCCAATCTATTATTGATAAAGGAGGAGCAAAATTTACAGATCAAGCATTTGTAGATGCTCTTACATTTACACAAGATGCATTTAAATCAGGCGTGTTTAATGCAGACTTTAATGCGATTACTAATGAAGATGCTCGTGAATACTATATATCAGGTGAATCAGCAGCATTCATCGGTGGTAACTGGGATGTATCTTATATCATGGCAACTTTATTAGAGGGAAATGCAGAAAAATATAATAATATTGGTTTTGCAACATTCCCTACTCCAGCTAATGCTACAGGTTTAACCAATGCGCAAAACATTGGTATGGGATTTGGTGTAGCCATTAACCCTAAGTTAAAGGATGATCCTGAAAAATTAGCAGCAGCAATTGATTTAGCATACAAATTAACAGGCTCAGATTTCTCTAACTTTGTGGCTTCAAAATATGCACTTAGTGGTATTGTAAAAGTTGAAAATGTTGACTTGAGTGCATTTGATGCAGTAACACAAGCATTTTATAACTACTCTTATGTAGATACCAATGCATGTGAAATTTACGATTCATATGTAAACGGTGCTGTTTGGGATATCTTCAACACAGAACTTCAAGATATGTTAAATGGTGATACAGATCCACAAACAGTTGCTGAAAAAACACAAGCTGCATACGAAGCTAATTACTAATATTCATATGAGAAGATATTATTAGTAGGAAATAGCCAATAAAGTAGGGGGCTAGCCCGTTGTGTGGCTAGCCCCTGTTTTAATAAAAACTTAGGAGTGAAGGGGGTCTAACTGTATGCTAAGAGCCGTTAAACCAAAAGGCAGAACCATAGCATTGTATCTATTTATACCAGTTGTTTGGTATACTTTTGCTGTATTTGTGCCACTTATTACAGCTATGTTTTATAGTTTTTTTGAATGGAAAGGTGGACCTAGTAAAACCTTTATTGGATTAGAGAATTATGTAAGTTTATTTAAAGATAAAATATTTTGGGGCGCTTTTATTAATAATATTTATATTGTTATTGCTTGTATCATAGGTCAGATAGGTATTGCTTTTGTTGTTGTACTAATGGTTAATTCAAGACTTGCAAAATTGAAAGGTATTCATCGTACCTTTGCCTTTTTCCCAAGTACGGTATCAGCTGTATGTATAGGTTTTATTTGGATGATGATTTATGACTACAAGAGAGGCGTTTTAAACTGGGTATTAGAAGCAATTGGTAGAGAAGATTTAACGAGAGTTTGGCTAAATGAGCCAGGGCTTGTATTACTTTTAGTTTGTATTCCACTTATTTGGCAATTTATAGGGTATTACATGGTTATTCTATTATCAGCCATTGGCTCTGTAGATTCAGAAATATTCGAAGTAGCTGAGTTAGATGGTGCTAGTGCATTCCAACGTGCCATTTATATTGTATTACCACTTATTAAAAATACAGTTCTTGTTTGTGTTACTTTGTGTGTGGCAGGAAATATGAAAGTATTCGATCATATTTATACCATGACAAAGGGTGGACCAGGTAACTCGTCTATGGTTATGGCAATGTATGGCTATCAGGTATCCTTTTCACAGCAGAACATGGGATATGGTAGTGCTATTTCTGTAGGAATTTTCGTAGTAAGTTTATTAGTTATTGTAGGTGTGCAAGTACTAGTGAATCTACTAATGAAAGATAAGGGGGTGGAATAGATGCCAGCACAAGTAGTTCAGCAAAAGCAAGTGAATAAGAACTCACACAAAGTAGGTATCAAAACGCATATTGCTTCCTTTTTCTTAAATGCTTTTTTAATCCTATTTTCGGCATCATGTATTTTCCCGTTAGTATGGATGTTTCTTTCTTCGCTTAAAGAAAAAAGAGAGTTTAATGCGGATATTATGGGACTTCCAACATCCCCCACTTTCTCTAATTATATTAAGATTTTAAACAACGAGGATTATCATTTGGCTGAGTCCATGTTTAATAGTGTAAGGACCACAGCTCTTTCTATTATTCTAATTGTTTTATTTGGATTTATAGTAGGTTATATTTTGGCTAGGGTTAAATTTAAGGGGAATAGAATTTTATATGTTATGTTTCTAATGGGGATGTTAATTCCTGTCCATTCACTACTTGTACCTATATATGTGGTATTTAAAAACACTCATTTGAATAATCAGTGGTTTACCCTCATTATACCGTATGTAGCCTTTGGGTTGCCGATTGCTATATTCTTAGTAGAAGCCTTTATTAAGTCAGTACCAATAGAATTAGAAGAAGCGGCAGCAATTGATGGAAGTTCATTTTCAAATACGTTATTCAAGATTATATTACCTGTTACAAAACCAATACTTGTAACAATTGCAATCATTCAGACCTTCGCATGTTGGAATGAGTTCTCATTTGCTTTAGTACTCATTCAAGATGCTAACTTGCAAACTGTTCCATTGGCAATGACTATGTTTAAGGGACAATTTGCATCAGATTATCCTAAAATTATGGCGGCGATGCTATTAACGATGTCACCTATTGTTGTTTTATACTTCTCCTTTAGTAAACAAATCATTAAAGGTATGGTATCTGGTGCGGTAAAAGGATAGGATTTAAGTGAAGCATAAGAATGTAATGATAAAGAGATTAATAAATGAAAACGCCCAAATCATATGCAAGAAATAAATGATTTGGGCGTTTTTTCTATTTGTATTGATTTAAAGGAAGAAGATTCAAAACATATTAAAGCTGACATACTGTTGTCAGCTTTAATATGTTAGGATCTAATAAAGTACAAATATTACAAACGAGGTGAAGGAAAATGTCATTCGATTATAAAAAAGAATACAAGTCATTTTATATGCCACCAGTGAGACCTGTTATTGTACAGGTACCAAAGATGAACTTTATTGCAATAAGAGGAAAGGGAAATCCAAATGATGAAGAGGGAGAATATAAAACAGCTGTGGGATTATTATATGCTGCATCCTACACTCTTAAGATGAGCTATAAAGGTGAGCATCAAATAAAAGGCTACTTTGAATATGTAGTACCGCCATTAGAAGGTTTTTGGTGGCAAGATGGTATTGCCGGAGTAGATTATTCAAATAAGGATACTTTTAATTGGATTTCAGTCATTCGTGTACCTGACTTTATAGCTGAAACAGACTTTCAATGGGCAGTAGAAGAGGCAACTAGGAAGAAGAAGCTAGATTTTTCCAATATGGAATTTTGGAGCCATGAGGAAGGCCTTTGTGTTCAGTGTATGCATATAGGTTCTTTTGATAATGAGCCAGAAACAGTACGTGCTATGGAGGAATTTGCTAGCTTAAAAGGTTATGTCATAGACTTAAGTGATACCAGACTACATCATGAGATTTACTTAAGCGACCCAAGAAAAGTAGATGTATCAAAGCTTAAGACTGTAATAAGGCATCCTATTAAGGAAGCATGATGATGAGGGAGAGAATACAAGGCGTATTACATTTTGATTAAGATGTAATACGTCTTAAGTTTTAATCATAAGATAGAAAAAATATGCATATAGGGTTTTGAAATGAAGAAAAGTATATTATGATGTACATAATAGTCTAGGAGGAAATATAGCAATGAAAATGAAAGATCAATGTTTGCCTTGTTTAGTTAATCAAGTTATAAAAGTTGCAGATATAACACAAGCACCAGATAGAGAAGCGTTATATAGAAAAATATTTACATTTCTTGCTCAGCTGGACTTTCAGAAGACTAACCCAGAAGTTATAGGAGAAACCTTCGCTATTTTAAAGACACATTTAAAGAACGATGACCCCTATTATGAGGTGAGAAAATACTATAACATGCTATTAATGGATATGAGTGAATCTATAGAAGAACATATTAGGAGTCATGAGTACCCATTTTATCAAGCTGTTAAGTATGCAGTAATTGGCAATATTATAGACTTTAATCCTATTTATAACAGAACTATGGATGAAATAATGAAGTTTATTAATGATGCTGAGCATTTAGACTTTACAATTAACCATGTAGAAGCTTTGAAAAAGGATATACAAGAGGCAAAGACGTTATTATATTTAGGAGATAATTGTGGTGAAATTTGTTTAGATAAATTACTTATTAAACAAATAAAGAAGGAAAATCCTAACTTAAAAGTGTATTTTGGTGTGAGAGGCGCTGCTGTTGTAAATGATTCTATAGAAGCAGATGCTTATGATGTAGGGATTGATGAGTATGCCACGATTATTAGCAATGGGGACTATGCACTAGGTACTGTTTTAGAAAGAACAAGTGAGACATTTAGAAAGGTATTTGAATCTGCAGATGTGGTCATTGCAAAAGGTCAGGCTAACTATGAATGTTTAAGTGAATATGAGAAGAAGAAAATTTATTTTCTTTTAATGGTCAAGTGTCAAGTGATAGCAAATGATATTGGAGTAGCCACCAATTCACTAGTGTGTCTTAATAAAAATATGTAATTTGTCTTTGAACATAAAGAAATGATAGATGATACCCTAGCTAAACATCTTCTGAATAAAAGGTATTTGGATGGTATGAACCACTTATTTATGTGGGTATGATACTCGTGTTTATTATAGGTCTAGTGTTTGCAGGGGGCATGAGTATATTGGGGGCATATTTATTCATTTTATCTCAATTAACACTACTTATTATTGGAATCATTAAGACTAGAAAGCACAAAGATGTAGATTATGGAAATGTAGTGTTAGTAAATAGTGTGGGCTTAGTGGTAGCTTATGGACTTTTCGTGATTATTAGATTTTATGTTTTTTAGGAGACAAGCTATTTTAATAAATGCTTATTCAGGATAAAATAAGAGTAAATGAGAAAGCATAGAAGGAGCAATTAAGTAGCATGTCTACTTAATAATAGAGCAATGAATATACAAATTTTTGGAACTAAAAAGTGTTTTGATACCAAGAAAGCCGAACGCTATTTTAAAGAACGTGGCATCAAGTATCAACTGATAGATATGAAAGAAAAAGGCATGAGTCAAGGTGAACTTAACAGTGTAAAACAAGCTGTTGGTGGCATTGAGGTCATGATTAATGAAAACTGCAAGGATAAAGAGGCTTTATCCCGTATTCAATTTGCATCCAACATCAATAAGGAAAAAAGAGTATTAGAATATCCGCAGCTTTTAAAGACACCTATTGTAAGAAATGGAAAACAGGCTACCATAGGTTATAAACCAGAAGTCTGGAAAGAATGGGACTAATAAAAGGCTATTTATAGAAAAAATGTATTTCTATAAATAGCCTTTTGCTTTTGATAATGAATAATAGAATACGATATTTAAATGAAAATACCAAGTATTTAGATATGAAAACTTGACAAAACACCTTTGAAAGTTTAGGATTATTTAAAATATGTCAAATAATAAAGAATAAATTCTAAAATAATACGAGAAAAGAAGGGTGTTATGTTAAATCAGTTTTCTAGAACACAATTACTTATTGGAGAAACAGGAATAGAAACATTAGCTCATGCGAGAGTGGCAGTATTTGGCATTGGAGGTGTGGGTGGTTATGTTGTTGAAGCCTTGGCTAGGAGCGGCGTTGGGGCATTTGTTTTAGTAGATGATGATAAAGTCTGTTTAACCAATATTAATAGACAGATTATAGCTACTAGAAGAACGGTAGGGCAATATAAAGTAGAGGTCATGCGTGACCGCATTTTAGAGATTAATCCAAAGGCAGATGTACAGGTTCATAAGTGCTTCTATCTGCCAGAAACAGCAGAGGAATTCGACTTTTCAAGCTATACCTATGTTGTAGATGCAGTGGATACTGTAACTGCAAAAATCTCAATTATTATGAAAGCTCAAGAAGCAAAGGTGCCGGTTATTAGTTGTATGGGAGCAGGAAATAAGCTAGATCCAACAAAGTTTGAGGTCGCTGATATCTACAAAACCCAGATGTGTCCTTTAGCAAAAGTGATGAGAAGAGAGTTAAAGAGGCGTGGTGTTAAATCTCTAAAAGTTGTATATTCTACTGAAAAGCCGATTAAGCCACAAGAAGATATGTCTATAAGTTGTAGAAACCATTGTATTTGTCCACCAGGGGCAGAAAGAAAGTGTACGGATCGTAGAGATATACCGGGAAGTACAGCCTTTGTACCATCAGTAGCAGGCCTTATTATTGCCAGTGAAATCGTGAAGGATTTAGTTTGATATAAAAGACCGTATTCAGAAATGTGAAAGATACATTAATGAATACGGTCTTGATATTTTATGGATTTTAGTATTTTACAAAAATTATTCATATTTTTTTGTTAGTATTATCATTGGAATAAATATGCCTAATAATACTGGTAAGATAATAAACTTTAGATACATAGGTGCATGTTCTTAAAAGATAGATTGCTATCTGTCTCAAAAAATTATATAGTTGATATATGTTGTGTATTCAATACAAGAAGTTAATTTAATCGTATACTTCAATTTACCGAATAAAGTTTCAAATCTTCATTGCAAATGATATAATGATTTGATTCTATTGCTAGTGATATTTGGGGAACAGTTTTATACCATCCTCAATGGACAAGTATTAACATCTAAAAGAAAGGTAATACAAAAGGTTAATTAAAATGAATAAGGAAAACCAAATAACAAAAACGACAGGGCAGATATTTAAGGATAATATCTGTACGCTTTTCAATCTATTTAATCTACTTATTGCAATTGCCCTTGCCTGCGTAGGGGCATGGTCGAACATGTTCTTCATACTTATTATAGCGGTTAATGTTTGCATTGGAATTGTACAGGAATTAAAAGCTAAGAAGCTAGTGGAAGAACTATCTTTATTGTCAATGCCAACGGCTGATGTTATCAGAAACAATGAAAAAATGCATATTTCAGTTCAAGAGGTAGAAGATCAAGATATTCTTTTACTTGAAAGTGGCAATCAAATCTGTGCTGACAGTGTGATTATCTCAGGTGAGTTAGAAGTCAATGAATCACTGCTTACTGGAGAATCAGACCCTATCATAAAGAAAGAAGGGGATTCACTTTTATCAGGTAGTTCTGTTATCAGTGGTAAGTGTCAAGCAAAGGTAGTTCATACAGGCAGTGAGAACTATGTTTCTAAAATAGCTGATGAGGTAAAAAAACTTAAAAAGGTAAATTCAGAGCTATTGCTTTCTATGAGAAAAGTAACTGGTTTTACAGGCTGGTTGATTATTCCATTAGGTGTGCTTCTATTCCTTGAGGCTTATTTTCTAAGAAGTAATTCTCTTCAAACAGCAGTTGTTTCAACAGCAGCAGGATTACTAGGTATGCTTCCTAAAGGACTTGTTTTACTCATTAGTATTGGCCTAGCTACAGGAATTGTTAGGCTTTCTAAGCAGAAAGTACTCGTGCAGGATTTATATTCTCTAGAATCCCTTGCACATGTTGATATTATATGCCTAGATAAAACAGGTACAATAACAGAAGGCAAAATGCAAGTTGAGAATGTTATCATGCTTGATAATGATTTCAAGATACCATTTAGCACGATTATGGGTGTTTTCTTAGGCAATACAGATGACAATAATGCAACATTTCAAGCCATGAAAGCTTATTTCCCAGAAGCAGATGCATTTCAAGTAACTTCAAAGATTCCTTTTTCCTCTGATAGAAAATGGAGTGCCGTAACCTTTGATCAGGGGGATACATTTGTAATTGGTGCACCTGAGAAGCTTTGTGATAAGGAACTTCCAGAAGAGGTACGTCATGAGATGAAAGATGGCAAGAGAATTTTACTTGCAGGTGTGGCGAATAAAATAGAGGATAAAACGCTCTGCTCTAGTGAAGTGAAGCTACTTGCTGCGATCATTATTAGTGACCCAATAAGAAAAAATGCTATTTCTGCCATTTCTTATTTTCATAACCAAGATGTTGATGTCAAAGTTATTTCTGGTGACAATCCAGTTACAGTATCAGCTGTTGCAGCAAAAGCAGGAATAAAGGATGCTAGTAGCTTTATCGATATGTCTACAGTAAGTGATACGGACATTCCAAAGATAGCAAAAGAGTATTCCGTTTTCGGACGTGTGACCCCACAACAGAAAAAACATCTGATTAGTGCTATGCAAAATGAGGGACATAGTGTTGCAATGACTGGTGATGGTGTCAATGACCTTCTAGCAATGAAACAAGCAGATTGTTCTATTGCAATGGGGAACGGAAGTGATGCTGCTAGACAAACAGCCCAGTTAGTACTACTTAACTCTGATTTTTCTGTACTAAAGAACGTTCTTGCAGAAGGAAGAAGGGTTGTAAACAATGTTACGAAATCAGCTGGCGTATTTTTTATAAAAACGATTTATTCCGTATTGTTATGTATTATTTGTGTATTACTTAATATGGATTTTCCTTTTATACCGATACAAATTACCTTAATTGACCTGGCCATAGAGGGCTATCCAGCATTCTTTATTTCCTTTGAGCCTAATGATACAAAAGTTAAAGGAAAATTCCTCCCTACAGCCTTAAAAAGTGCAGCACCTAATGCGATTGCCATTACACTGTGTTGCATTATTATTGGAGCTGCATCATTTATAGTTCCAAATGATAGTGAGCAGACAGCGCTACTTATGTATTTAAGTGTAGGTATGCTAGGTATTGTTGGGGTTATTAAATCTTGCAAGCCATTTAATAAGCTAAGAGCATTTCTAGCTGTTACGACTACAATTGGATTTTTCACTGCAGTATTATTATTCCATAAGATTTTAAAGCTTCCTCTTATCAGTATGAATACATTATTACTCTTTGTAGGTATTACAGTGATAGGAATAATCATAGAAAGAATTTCTGCAGCATTAATCGCTAAGGTATGTAAACATTAATAAAAGAGTTACCTTTATGTATGTAAAATAAATAAAATAGATTATTTAAATTTAGATATTATAAGTAGAAAAAACAAGAATCCCAAACTATGTAGGAGGGTACATAGTTTGGGATTCTTGCTTTTTTCAGACTCTTAGGTGTTACTTCTATAACTGATTAGTAAAGTAGAAAGTGTAGATAATACTATACTTCAAAGTTAGCATAGTAAGTATTGGTATCATAATCTCCTGTACCTCTAAAATCCATAATCTCTTTACCTATTCTGTATTTGCCAGCAGGAAGATTGCCATATAGCTCTGTCCAGTTCACTACCCATTCTATGCTGTTATTCATGGGGATAATCCAGGCTTCTTGTGTCCAACCTCGTTCATATTCTGAGGGCAACATTTCTACGGGGACCCATTCATTGTTTATTTGGACTTCTAGCCAATAAGGACTACCAGTTTGTAAATTTCCTGTTGGCTGGGCACCTGACTGATTACATACCAATGTCAGTCCAGAAGAGGTGACTTTGCTGGCAGTTAGTTGGATACCCCAAGTATCCGTAGTTTCTTTTTCAAATCTTATCCACTTCCCATTCATGTATAAATCGATGCTGTTTTCATCTACATATTGATAACCATAACCATCTCCAAAATTGGATTGGTTATCTTGGATTGGGATTTTAGAGGTATCTACGGTTGAAGTGATTTCTCCGTCCATCACACCACATCTACCCTCAATATCGCTTTCACGACCTGTATCAAGGTATAATTCGCCATTTACCATTACCATAGGACGCCTGTCCAATGCAACTTCTTCGGTCTCTTTTTTTTCTTTGGTGGCTATAACAGGTTTGGAATGTCCCTCACTTCCTAGAGCAAGAGCACTTTGACTACAACCTACCAATAGCAGAGACATACAGGTCATGGTAGTAAATAATAATAGGTATTGTTTCATCTGGGTTCCTCCTAATAAGATGTTCTATTTAGTCTTCTATTAGATTTGACGAAAAAAATTACGTAATGTTCCCAATATTCCTCTAATCAAACAGGTATATGCCGTGTGACATATACTCATTTTTTATATATGATGTTACAATCAGTTAATTACTAAGCCGAAGACTGTAGGCACTTGGGATAGACAGTTGTGTATAAATATTAAATTTAATATAATCAAGATGACCCTATAGGGGTTATACATGAAATACGTATTATAGGCTCTAACAAGAGAGATGAATATAAGGAGAAAATAATAAAATGAATCATAGAGGTAAAAAATTCGTTGCATCCTATAGTGGTGGGAAAGACAGTCTGTTAGCCATATATAGAGCTATTCAAATGGGAATGGAGCCTGTTGCACTCATTATTACATTTAATACAGATAGAAATGAATCATGGTTTCATGGTGTACCGGAAAAGGTGCTTCAAGAGGTTTCAAAGTCATTGAATATTCCTATCAGGCTCATCAGAACTTCCGGTGAGGAATATGCCCAGAATTTTGAAAAAGAGCTTTTGCTTCAGCAGGGAAATGGGGTAGAGGTTTGCATTTTTGGTGATATTGATATTGAGGAGCATTTAGAGTGGTGCGCAAAGCGCTGCGAAGCAGTTGGCATAGAAGCTTTCTTTCCACTTTGGAAGGAAGAGAGGAGAGCCTTAGTGGAGGAATTCATAAAGGTGGGATTCAAAGCCAATATTACAGTGGTAGATACGACAAGGCTTAGCGAGAAGCATTTAGGAAAGTGTTTATCTGCTAAAATCATTTCATCTATTGTATTAGAAGGAGCAGATGCTTGTGGAGAAAATGGAGAGTATCATACCTTTGTGTCAGATGGGCCATTATTTTCCTATCCAGTACCATTTGCTTATAAAGATAAAGTGTATAGCAATCAATATGCTATTTTACCTATTCAAACTAAAGTATAAGCTAGGTATGTACTTGATATTAACAAGAGATAATGAATGGTATTAATATTGCAAAATAAACATAAAGATATAAAAATTTTGTAAGTGCTAGATGGATGTGCTACTATTAATTAAAAGATATATATAATTTAATATTGGAAAATGGTCAAAACAACTAAAACGAAGAAAGCTACGAGGAAATCAATGGATAATCAAGAGCAAAAGCACAAACGACGTGTGAGATATAAAGGAACTCATCCAAAAAATTATAAAGAAAAATACAAAGAACTTCAGCCTGAAAAATATGGAGATACGATTGAGAAGGTAATCAAAAAAGGAAGTACACCTGCTGGTATGCATATATCTATATGTGTTAAAGAAATACTAGAATTTTTACAAATAAAACCGGGGCAAAAGGGACTAGATGCAACCCTTGGATATGGTGGTCATACTTTAGAAATGCTAAAATGTTTAGAAGCTAAGGGGCATATGTATGCCTTGGATGTAGATCCTATTGAAATAGTAAAAACAAAAAAACGGTTAGAAGATTTAGGGTATGGAGAGGAAATATTAACAATTAAGCAGCTGAACTTTCGGGATATTGATCAAGTAGCTGCAGAAAATGGCTTATTTGATTTTATGTTGGCGGATTTAGGTGTCTCTTCAATGCAAATTGATAATCCAGATAGAGGTTTTTCATTTAAATATGAAGGGCCATTGGATTTACGATTGGATCCTGAGAAAGGTATATCGGCAGCTGAACGTTTAAAAGATATGACACAAAAAGAATTAGAAGGTATGCTAATTGAAAATTCGGATGAACCTTATGCCAAGGAGATATCAGAGGCTATTATTTCTAAAATAAGAAAAAAAGATTATATTTCTACGACGACTAAGCTTCAACAAGTTATAGGAGAAGCTCTTGAATTTATTCCAGAAGATAAACGAAAAGAAGCGATTAAGAAATCATGTCAAAGAACGTTCCAAGCATTACGAATTGATGTTAATAGTGAGTTTGAAGTGCTAGAAGAATTTTTAGAAAAGCTTCCTAATGTTCTTGCCAAAGGAGGACGTGTTGCCATACTGACATTCCATTCAGGAGAAGATAGACTTGTTAAAAAATCCTTTAAAAGATTACTCCGTGAAGGGGTTTATAGTGAAATTGCCACTGAGGTTATCAGACCATCAGCAGAAGAATGTAATATGAATGGTCGCGCTCGCTCAACGAAAATGAGATGGGCGATAAAGGCATAATTTGAATAGAAAATAAAAATCCCCAACCAAGTACTAGTAGCACTTGGTTGGGGATTTTTATAACAATGTATTTTACATACAAAAGGTCATAAAAAAGACAGATTATGCTACTATTATGAGAGGGAAAAGGGGAGGACAGAAATGGATAAAATATTATTAGTAGAAGATGAAAAGAGAATGCAGGAGATAATCAGTGATTACTTTCAAGTTAAAGACTGTAAGGTTATCTGCGTGAATCAGGGGAAAGAAGCGCTGAGTATTTTAGAAAAAGAAAGCTTTGATTTAATCTTACTAGATGTGATGATGCCAGGAATAGATGGTTTTACAGTATGTAAAGAGGTGCGCCTTCGGTATGAAACACCCATTATTTTTATTACAGCAAAATCTGATGAAGAAGATCAGCTTTATGGGTATGAGTTAGGGGCAGATGATTATGTGACAAAGCCTTTTTCTTTAGGGGTATTATATGCTAAAGTTAATTCTCTTATTAAGAGGGCAAAAGGAACCATTATTGAGGACAAGCTGAAGGTTAATGATATTTGTATAGATTGCAAGAAATTAGAGGTGACTGTAGGAGGGGAAGAAATCAAGCTAGCTCCTATGGAGTATAGGATGCTTGTTTATTTCATGAGAAATAAAAATCAAGTCATTACAAGAGACCAGCTTATCGTAAGGTTGTGGGGGTATGACTTTGAAGGGAATGATAGGGTGATAGATACTCATGTAAAAAAACTTAGAAAAGCATTGGGTAAAAGTGGCAAGGCTATTCGTACAATCATGAAAGTGGGCTATAAGCTGGAGGTGGCAACCAATGAAAAATAAGATGAGCTTTCGGAAAATACTTTTAAGAGTATTTGCGGCTTTTTTTGCTTTTTATATAGGAATAATGAGCCTATTTACGTTTGTGCAGTATAAACATAGTAAAGCTGATTGCGAAAATAGGAGAGCTGGATTTTGCTCCTCTATTATGGAGGATATACCTTCAGCATCTGAGTTTAGTGCTGAACACAGAAATATAGATACACCCTTAAGTTATTTTTTTATTATGCGGAGAGATTTCTTTTGCACTAATGAGAATTACATAAGAGCGGCACTTTATACAGAAACAGGGGAGAGTGTAGTAAAAACAGGCAACTATATAGCTTGTCCAAATCCCATTATAGTTAATGAAAGTAATTTTGGTAAAAGTTCATATGAATCCTATTTTGCACTAGTTGATGTGGATAAATACCTTAGTAGTGAGCAGATTACTCATTTGTTTGAACTAATGCAAAAAGAAAATGATATCCTAAAGTTTTCATTAAGTGTATCAGGATATCAATATAAGAATGAAATTATTCCTGAGAAAATAACGATTTATAAAGAGGAGTGGAAGCCAACAGGTGTAATTCCTGATAAGCAAATTATTAAAAGTGCTTCACGGATAAAGCGTGAGTTTCTAGAGGAATATACTTTTATAGTAGAAGATGTAGAGGGGCTAAAGAAGTATAGGGCAGATAACTGTACATTTTATCCAGAGAGTATAGTAAATGTAGGGTTTATGAATATAGGAGATAGCTACTACTATATGAAGAGGAGTAGGAATGAGAAGATCATAAGGAGATTTGAGACATGTACACCGACACTTACTAAGGAAATGATGCAGGAAGCCAAGGAGCAGATAACAATATCATCCTTTGAAAGTGAATTTTATAAAGAGAAAGGACAGATCATACGGTATTTTAATGAAGGTGGAAAAAACTATTATTTAGTGGTAAATACAGTTAGCTTTCCATTAGAAATAGCCATAAAAAATTTAGCACCCGTATATGTATTTTCTTTAATTATGATAGTTCTACTAGTAGTTATTTTATCTAAGGGTTTATGGAAAACTTACGAAAAGCAGATACTCTTAGAGAAGAATAGAAGAGAACTTACAGACACTATTGGTCATGAGTTAAAAACACCTTTAGGCATTATTCGTACTTATAGTGAAGGGCTAAAGGAGCATATTTCAGAAGAAAAAAGAGATCATTATCTAGAAGTCATCATAGATGAGACTGCCAAGATGGATGAGCTTATACTAGAAATGCTGGACTTATCAAAGCTAGAATCAAAGGCCTATACATTGAAGGAAGAAACATTTTGTCTGAATACCCTTATCCAAGAGGTCTTAAAAAATAAAGAAAGACTTTTTGAAAATCAGGAATTAGAAGTAACTTTTACTGCTGATCAGGAGTGGGAGATTGTAGCAGACTACAAAAGAATGATGCAAGTAATCAATAATCTAGTAATCAATGCACTTATACATACACCAGAGGGCGGAAAGATTCAAATCTCAATTGAAAAAGGAAGGGTAGTCATTGAAAATGAAGGAGAGCCTATTCCAGAAAATCAGCTTCCTCTAATTTGGGACGCTTTTTATAAAGGAGATAAGGACAAAGAAAGATGTGAAAGAGGGACAGGTCTTGGACTATCTATTGTACGTAACGTATTAGAACTTCATAAAATGCCCTATGGAGTCAACAACACAGATGGAGGAGTAAAATTCTGGTTTGAACTTATGCGCAGAAAATAAAGAAATGTAGTATAATAATATGGCTATGAAGTATCATAGTATATCTTCTTTATCAGAAAAAGAGATAGAGTTACTTCGTACAAAGGCATTTTTCCTTGTAGGACTGGAAGATCCTTTTGAAAAGCTTGGTGGAGAAGCTATACTGAGAGAGAAAAAGATGCGTGTGAAATTTTTTGAAGGTGTTGGACATGGAATTAATCATGAAATTGCAGAACAGATTAATCAAGAGATCATACATATTATAGAGAAAAACAGTTTTACTTAATAAATATATTTTGAAGGTACCATTAATAGGGCCAATACGGCTAAGGATAGGTGTGATTATGAAAAAATAATATTAGATAAGGGGATGTAAAAAAACTCCCCTAACGAAAAAATCGCTGAGATCGTAAGACTTCAGCGATTTTTTTGGTATAATTTATTTATGCTACTAAACAAAAATACCAATGATAATTTTACACCAAGACAGCTAAAATTACCATTGGATATCGAAAAAATAATTGATATTTCAGATCCAGTATATACTTTATGCGAAGTAATGGATCACATTGACCTAACACGATATTTTGTAGAGAAGGACTGCAAAACAGGTCGTCCAAGATGTGATTCAGATAAAATGCTTAAGATTATACTTTTCACTTTTATGGAGCATGGCATTAGTTCTTTAAGAAATATTGAAAAACTCTGTCGTACAGACATCAGATATATGTATCTTCTTGACGGAATGAAAGCTCCATCTTTTGCTACTTTCGGCAACTTTATTCGTAATGAATTAACGACTTCAATTGAACAAATCTTCATTGATATCAATTCTTATATTTTTAATCAAGAGCATGTGGATTTACATCACACTTACATCGATGGAACAAAGATTGAAGCTAATGCTAATCGCTATACCTGGGTATGGAAGAAATCTTGCATCAAAAATAGAAACAAAGTGTTCGAAAAGATCTCATTACTCATCGATACAATGAATTCAGAGGTTCTTAGTTTTCTTAATGTGAAGTTAGAAAAAAGAGATGAATATGCGATTGATTACGTTGAGGCATTGCTTGAAAATTATCAGAAGGCAATAAATCTAGAGGTTTCAAAATTTGTTTCCGGAGCGGGGCATAAGAAAAGTATCCATCAAAAACAGTATCAGGAAATGCAGGGGTATCTAGAACGCCTCAAGAAATATGCAAAGCACCTCGAAGTATGTGGTGAGCGAAGAAATAGTTATTCAAAAACTGATCACGATGCAACTTTTATGAGAATCAAACGTGATTATATGGGAAATGACCAGCTCCTTCCTGCTTACAACATGCAGGCTTCCATATGTGATGAATATATAGCTGTAATAGACGCAAAACCTTATGCTTCAGACATGGAATGTTTTCAACCTTTAATGGAAAAGTTTAATGCTACTTATGGTCATTATCCAACGTATCCTGTTGCTGACGCAGGATATGGTTCTTATAATAATTATCTTTATTGTGAGGAACATGGCATGGAAAAATATATGAAATTTACTATGTTTGAGAGGGAAACTAAGAATGAAAAATATCATTATGATCCATATCGTGCAGTAAATTTCAAAAGAGATGAACAAGGAAACCTGATCTGTCCTAATAATAAAAAGTTTATATATAAATGTGATAGGCATATATATAAAAATCAATATGGTAGAACAGAAGAAATATATGAATGTGAAGACTGTGCAGGATGTCCATATCGTAGTGAATGTTGCAAAAGATCACATGGAAATAGAACAGTACGCCTTAATCGAGAATTAACAGAAATACATAAGGAAGTAATAAATAATCTAGAATCAATTCATGGTGCCTTATTGTGTATGAACAGAAGTATTCAATCAGAGGGGACATTTGGGATAATTAAGTGGGATAGATCTTATAAAAGATTATTTCGGCGAGGTGAAAAAGCTGTCATTTTAGAATTCACGTTAATCTCTTGTGGATACAACCTCTATAAGTATCATAACAAGAAACATCGGACATCCATAGCTGCATAAAAAACGGATATAATATCATCATTTAAAGCCTATAAAACCATAGGCTTAATAAGTGACTTCTAATTTTGTGATAATGATAATAAATCTATTAAAAAACAAGGAGCAGGTCGCTACAGGCGACCTGCTCCTTGTTTCGAGGCTGTTTTTTTACAGCCCCTTGTTTAGGTAAAATAGCAGATCCACTAGCATATAATAAGTAGATGAGCATAATAGTTGATTGCTTCTTGACAAAATACATAACATGTTATATTTTAAAAGTAAAATACATAACATATTATATATTCTTGAAAAAGGAGGGCGTAGCTTGAAATTAGAAGGAATTGATGAAGAGCTAATGTTATATGGGATGCTCTTTGCGTTATGCAATCGTATTCAAACAATAGGGGACAGTCAGTTTGAGGACATTACTATGAAGCAGCATTTTATGATGGTTGCATTAAGTGTAATGGGAGAAGAAGCACCCACTTTGAAAGAAACAGGGGAGTTCATTGGCTGTTCTTATCAGAATGTGAAGCGTATGGCAACACAGTTGGAGCAAAATGGATATTTGCGAATCATACAAGATGAAAAAGACAAAAGAAAACTGAGACTTGTTGCAACAGATAAAATGACAAAGCTAGAACAAGTGAATTTAGAAGGGACTAACCAATTTATGCAAGAAATGTATAGGGGAATTAGTAAGGAAGAATTAAAAATGGCTATAGGAACACTTAAGAAGATGAATCACAATTTAGGCGGTACCATACAGTAAATGTAAAAAAAGAGTCATTAGGAGGTTATTTATATGAAGATAATGAATGGTGAGGTTCTCCAACCTTTTACCATGGAAATTGTACCTATTAAGAAACTCATCCTTTTTAACTTTGAAAAAAATCCAGAAGCAATTTATGCAGGCCTTGAATTACAGTACCTAGTTACAGAAAACGAAGGAAAAGGTTTTAGGGTCATTGCGTATCGAAATGATAAATATGTGGATGTATACGATGAAGAAAGCTTATGCATTAAGGAAGTTGGAAAGTTTGAGGTATGCGATAAAGGACTCAAGCACTATCGTAAAGTGACTTTTGATAGAGGATGTTTTCAGCTAACAGAGGAGGGCATTCAAGTTGAATTTTGTTTTCGTGATTACAAAGGAAGGCTAATAGATGTAGTTGCAAGGGAACATGGAAAGAAACCAAGTAGAACCTTTGATCTTATAGCACCAATAGGCGTATCTTCAAGAAATCCAGTATCCTTTCCAGCTTTTGCTATGTACCAATTTGATTTAGTGAGAAAGAAAAATACTATCCTTAAAATACAAATCGATGGGAAAGACATACTGCCAGATGCATTTCCAGTACCTATTCCAAAAGATGGACAAATGCGCCATTTTACTAGATATGGCTATGATTGTGAGCTGGTTGAGTTTGGGAAAAAACAAGAAGTGATTTTACAAACCTATCCTTGTAACAATCATGAAATTCATGAACAGGGATTAATTGCAACCTATCAAACAGTAGAGGATATGAAGCTGATGGAATCCCTAAGATTCCAGAGCTCAAAACATATTTTTATATTGAAATTTGTAGATGCCTTTCCCGATTTATTACGTATGAAAAATACAGAGGTGAATGGTCGTTTTAAGATAGAGATGGATGCGTCTATGGGGTATTTTTCTGGTAAATATAAAGTAACAAGACAAGAAGAACATGTTGAAATTACAATGATACCTACTGATGGATGGATTGTTCAAAACAAGATGTTTTTAACAAAGGTCATGTTGCAGAAAAAATCCATATTTTGTACTTGGCCCAAGACATATTGTTACAAGCAGAATATAAACTTACAGACGGGTCAATCGTCTACTAATTGGGCAAGAATAGATTATAAAGAATTGACTGCTGATTGGTGGAAAGGGAAATAAGGTCAAGAAATCATTACCAATGAAGTAGTTATAAAAGAGCAATCAATTCATACGCCAAGAAGTAGTAAACTTCTGGAGGTTCAATCATATATTGGAAGTGAAATACCTAAGATTTTACAACAAAGATAAGAGGTTTAGAAGATTTCCCCAAAAAGTTGTAAAGGAGAATAGATATATGAGGAGAACAGTACCTTTAGAAAGAGAAGCAGAATTGGTTTGTGATAAGAGCTCCAAACCACCTCTTATTTTTCAGCTTCCTCCAGAGCAGGGGCGTGAGGTTTTAGAACGTGCCCAGGATGCACCTGTTTATAAGTATCCAGCTGAAATTAAAATAATACCCGTTCAAACAAGCAATTGGGGGACCATTAGTGTCTATTGTGTAATACCGGACAATATCGTAGGTAGCCCTCATGTGATTTACTATATTCATGGAGCAGGTTGGGTATTTGGTAGTTTTCATACGCATGATAAATTAGTAAGAGAACTAGCTGCGCGTACACAGTCTATAGTCATATTTCCTGAATATAGCCGATCACCAGAAGCTAAATATCCTACAGCCGTTGAGCAGTGCTATGAAGTCATGTGTTCATTACCAGATTTATTAGTACAAGCGAGCTGTAATGCTAGATTAGATACCCTAACAGTTGTTGGAGATAGCGTAGGAGGGAATATGGCAACTATAATGACGATTATGGCTAAGTATAGAAAAGGGCCTAAAATCCATAAGCAGCTCCTCTATTATCCCGTTACAAATGCCTGTTTTTCTACGGAATCCTATTACAAGTTTGCAGTAAATTATTATCTGTATAGAGCAGGCATGATGTGGTTCTGGGATCAGTATACAATGAGTAAAAAGGATCGTAATCAGATAACAGCCTCACCTCTAAGGGCAACTATAGAAGAATTAAAAGAGCTTCCTGATGCCATGGTTTTAAATGGAGAGGCAGATGTGCTAAGAGATGAGGGAGAAGCTTATGCTAGAAGGCTGAGAGAAGCTGGAGTCAATGTAACAGCTATACGTTTTCAGGCGATCATCCATGATTTTGTAATGCTTAATGCTTTAGACCAAACTAAAGCCTGTCGCGCTGCAATGGATATTTCTACAGAGTGGATTAATAGAAAAAATGCTGAGGTTATAATGTAATAGATGAGTTAAATAATCTTTATCTAAGAAAGGATAAAATGAGCTATACTATAGATAAATAGTAACCAAAGAGGAGGTATATATGGAATATAGAGCACTTAGCACGGAAGAAATGGATTTAGAGCTTTTTAAAGAATTTAAGCGTCATCAAGTGGTTACGAAATGTTGGAGAAAAATTGATGGTAATTGGGTAGTTAAGGATAATCCATTTGAGGAGAACTGGGGAGAAGAAGAGTATAGGATATTAATAAAATGCCTTAAGCACACGTTAGAAACTGGTGGTATTGTATTTGGGGCGTTTAAAGAAGGGATACTTAAAGGCATAAGTTCAGTAGAAAGTGAATTTTTCGGATCAAACCAAGAGTATCTAGACCTTTCAAGCATTCATGTATCAGAAGAGATGCGGGGAATGGGAATAGGTAAACAACTTTTTCAAATGGCATCTACATGGGCAAGAGAAAAGGGCGCAAAGAAATTGTATATTTCAGCGCATTCATCAATAGAATCTCAAGCATTTTATAAGGCTATGGGCTGTGTAGAAGCCTTGGAGTATAACAAGGAGCACGTTGAAAAAGAACCTTGTGATTGTCAGTTAGAATATATTGTGTAAGGATAGTCATGGCACATGCTAGAGCATGGGCTATGGCTGTTTTTTTAGAGAAAAAGTCGGATTTTAGCAAGAGGGAACTGCTATAATAATATCAACTTAGCAAAAGAGGGGGGAGAGCCTTGAATTATTATGAAAGGATTCAAAAAGCTATTGACTACATTGAAGCTTCTCTAGAAGAAGAGATGAAGATAGAGGATATAGCTAAAGAAGCTTTTATGTCAGTATCTAATTTTTACCGGATGTTTTTTGCTATTACAGGTTATCAGACTAAAGAATACATACGATGTCGCAGAATATCTTGCGCAGCTCATGATCTTAAACAAGGTAAAGAGAAAATCATAGAGGTGGCTGTAAAATATGCTTACAATAGTGTAGATGCCTTTTCCAGAAGCTTTAAGAGTATTACGGGATTTTTACCTAGTAAGTATACGGATAGCATTAAAAATTATATTTTTGAAAGGGTTAATGTAATGGACAAGTATTTCGAAGTACAAGATAGTGAGGTTGCAGAGCAGTATCCAGATATAAAAGTTTTAAAAGAAATGAAAGCCATGAGAGTTGCTTATTATTGCTATTACGGAAAAAATCCTGAAGATGGTGCCTTTAGCGTCATGCAGGACTGGGTTAAGAAAAATAATATAGATATTAATAATGGGAATTATCGTATCTTTGGTTATAACGCACCCGATACGGATGCATCTGGAGAAGAGTATGGCTATGAGGTGTGTATTACTATTCCAGAAGATTTAGTAGTGGAAGATGAAAAGGTAAAGACTAAAGAGCTGAGTGGCGGATTATATGCAGTAACGGCTATTAAGCGTGGCGAATGCCTTGGAGAAGCAATTATAAAAGGCTGGCAGAGATTTCAAAAGTGGTTAGAGGGAAGTAAATATGTCTATGGGGAGGCACAATGGCTTGAGGAACATCTAGGTTTTACACAAGACATGGAGCATATTGGTGGAGTGGATTTATATATGCCTATCCTATTACGTAGTGATTTAAAGGCAGAGGAAACGGAAGAGCTACTTTCTCCTTTGACCTGTGTTTCTTATACTGTAAAAGGTAAAAATGCAGAAAATAAAGCAAGAAAATATTTATTTGATTGGGCAAGAAACAATGGGATTGAGTTTCAAAAAGCTGAGACAAGGCTATTTGCCTTTTATAACTTTGAAAAGATAGGAACACCGGAGTATTTTTATACCTTATATTTAACTATTCCAGAAGCGCTTGAAATAAAGGATGAGAAGCTTATAAAGGAAACATTTACAGGTGGTTTATATTTAAAACGGTTCATAAAGTATAAAATGAATAGCCAATCTTGGTTTAATTTTATTAAATCCATAGAGCATAATGAGAAGTATTGTTTTGGAAGTCATCATTTTATGGAGGAGTATGTGATTAATGAACCAATGATTGATGGCGATACAGACATTGTACAATATATGCCAGTAATGAGGAGGATTTAGATGGAACTAATGATGCAGCCTAATCCATGTGCTTGTGGTCAAGCATGTATAGCAATGATTACTAATAAAAGTATTGAAGAAGTTTTCAAGGTGATGAAGACAGAAGGACCAACCTCAATAGGTCAACTAATCGAGGCCCTTGATTACTATAAGATTAAACATGCAGAAAAAAACGTGAGAATTTCAAAGAAGAATCCAATGCCTTCAGAGTATGCTATTTTAACAGTACATATGCCAACTTATACACATTGGGTCTTATTGTATAACCAGCAATATTATGATCCAGAGTTTGGCCTTCTAGAGTCGTGCCATCCCGAAGGAAAGATTACCTCCTTTCTTGCAATTTATGAATAATAGGGGTATAAAGGAACAAATAATGATAACAAGCCATTAGAGGTGATATAGGTGGCAACTTTAAGTTAGTTAATAGATTAAATGAATTTGTTCCTGCAAGGTGTTAAAGTCTAATAAAAAACACGAAGGCCATGAATCAAATAGTCATTGCTCTTCGTGTTTTTTATTAGATGGTTTTATGAGATGATAAAGCTAGAAAATTAGCTCCAGTTATCGGAAGCCAATCTTTTATAAAAGTAGGCAATAATTTGTTCAGAGGCCAAAGTAGGATATTCAAGGCTCTTCGCTCTACAAATTTCTTCAGCATCTTGTTTAAAAAGAACCATGCTTTCTTTGACAGCAGCTTCTAGGCTGCAAAGATCTGCTTTAGAAAAATAAGCTTTTAAGTGTTCTTGTTTTTCATTAGGGATACAGTGTTTTACTTTGCTTTCCCAGGCACCCCAATCTAAGTTATCATAGTAGGATAGTAGTAAATCCACATGTGAATGAAATAAGAACTCTTGGATGTTTTTTATTAATTTGAAGATATCATTTCTTTTGAAGTATTTAATCAGCATCTCAATATGGAACCAGTAAGTATCTATGGCTCTTAGGGTGTCAGGAATGTAGTTATCTGTGCGATAGCCTTTGTCAAGAAAATCAGCTACCTCCCCTGTTTGGTCAAAAAGAATATGCTCCTTGGTACAACCCTTACAGTGTTGTTTGCACATCCAAGCTTCTGGGTGGTCCTGATTAATAATAAAAAAGTCTAATTGATGGAGATTATCTCCCAGGCGAATGACACTGCAGTAATTTTTGAAGGAAGCATCATTAAAGCTCTCTGGCCAAAGGATTAAAAGCTCATCGGAAACAGCCCTAAGAAAATAGGGAACGTCTGCCGCAAAGGCTTCAAAATCTTTATCTGCTACCAAAAAAACTGGATCGTAATCAGAATAAATATCATCTTGCCCTCGGCTAATAGAGCCATAATGCCAACCTCCTTTACAACGCATATCCTTTTTCAAGAGCGCTAGCATATTATGAAAGGCTACCTCTAAATCTTTATGCATAACCCCACCTCCATTATTTATATTGTCATTTTACAACACAACTTAAAGTGGGTATTGTTTATTATTTACTTAAGATGGTTAAATCTTATCTTTTAGCAAATTGATTCTTATATTTATTTGGAGTTGTACCATAGGCTTTTTTAAAAGCCTCAATAAAGGCTTTTACATTAGGAAAACCATTGTTTAAAGCAAGCTCTGTTATAGAGTGAGTGCTATTTAGTAGCTCTTTATGGGCGTGATATAGTCTGATGTGTGTTAAATAACTATGTACGGTTTCATTAGTAGCATTCTTGAAAAAGCGAGAAAAATAGTTAGGAGACATGCCGATGTAAGTCGCAATCTCTGATAGCGAAAGATCATCTTCATAATGATTTTCTATAAAGGCAATGACTTTCCTAATATCTACCATACTTTTTACCTCAGGCTTACTTAGATTTTTTTCTTGCCTTTTATGCTTACAATTTTTTAGCAAAATAAGGCAGAGCTTTCTGAGAGCAATAGAGAGTTCTAATTCATAGTAAACATCTTTCTTTTCTGAGAGTTTGGCACACTCTAGAATAAGCTTTTTGAGTTGCTGATGAATCGTATCATTGCCACTCCAATTAAAATAATAAGTATCTACATCAGGGCAGTACTCCTTGAGTAAATCATAAGAGAGTAAAAGTGTAATAGCCCGCATGTGATTTTGATCCACTGCATCAGTTTCATGTAAATCACTACTATTGACGAAAAAAATATCTCCTGGAGGAATAGTTACAGAGTTGCCGTTAATGACTCCTTTGATTGTTCCTTCTAGCACCAAATTAAACTCTAAATGGGTATGCCAGTGTAGGGGATAATGACAATTCATACATTGGCTATTACCAATATAAATCTGAGCAGGTATATTACCTTGATTCTCTACCTTTTCTTGATAATAATTCATATATCCCTCCATAAATGGTTATTTTTCTTCTAAGCAGCTATTTAAAACGTCATGAAGCATAGGAAATTACTTACTTATTTTATCTTTTTTATAATAATCTATTATCACATATCTGATTCTATAAAACAATAAAGCAGAATGAATAGATAGTATATTAGTATAACATGAATAACGATTTCAAAATTTCCTATGATATTAAAAGGCTTTAAAATAAAGATTGCGTTTATAATAATTATATATGGGAGATATAAACTTATGGGGAACATAAAAATAGCTTGTATAGGAGGAAAACATCATGAGATTACAAGGTAAAGTAGTATTAGTAACAGCTTCTACAAGAGGAATTGGATTAGCTTGCGTGGAACGTTTGGCAAAAGAAGGCGCTACTGTGTATATGGGTGCTAGAAATGTAGAACGTGCCAAGGAGATTGCAAGTGAATTAAATATAGAAGGTTATCAGGTAAAGGTTGTTTATAATGACGCAACAGTAAAAGAAAGTTATAAAACTATGGTAGAAGAAGTAGTTAGCCAAGAAGGGAAAATAGATATATTAGTGAATAACTTTGGAACCTCTAATCCAAAAGTAGATTTAGATATTAAGACTACGGATTATAATGAATTTATTGGAACGGTAGATATCAATTTAGCTAGCGTATTTTTATCATCACAAGCAGCTATTCCACATATGGCAGCAAATGGAGGAGGAAGTATTATCAACATCTCTTCTATTGGTGGTATTCGCCCAGATATCTCTCAAATTGGTTATGGAACAAGTAAAGCTGCTATTAATTATTTAACAAAGCTTATTGCTACCCAATGTGCAAGAGACAATATTCGTTGCAATGCAGTGCTTCCTGGGATGACTGCAACAGATGCTGTAAATAATAATCTATCAGATGCATTCAAAGAATTCTTCTTAAAACATACACCAATTAAGCGTATGGGATTACCAGAAGAAATTGCAGGAACAGTATTATACTTTGCAAGTGATGACTCTGCTTATACAACTGGTCAGATTGTAGATGTTTCAGGTGGATTTGGCATGCCAACACCTGTATATGGGGATATGATTGAACTTAAGAGTAAGAGATAAAAACAAAATGCCCTTGCTATTATTAAGAGTAGCAAGAGCATTTGTTAAATTTTTACAACATAATTTCTCATAAATCGCACATACTAGTATTGTAAAACCAAACCAAATTGAATGTAGGAGGGAACAAAGATGAATAATCAAAGTAACCAAAGCATTCTCGACTCGGAGGCTTACGCAGACAATGGTGCTGGAGATGGGCCAAAAGGAACTTAAGGCTTATAGGATTTGAAAAAATCTTATAAGTCAGTAAGGTTTTATAACTCATAAGGACCGACTTATCTATCATACAATGTATGAATTTAAGTAGGTCCTTTTAGCGTGCAACGAATTACATAGTATAAAAAATAAAAAAATTAACAATATTAAAACATAAATATAAGATAAAAAATATTGACTAATAATTATTATTGGCTTACAATTAATCCATAGTAAGTTACTCGGAATTAAAATGTATTTGATAAAGGAGAAATTCTAATGGAAGAATTAATTAAAATAAATGATTTACATGTAGAAGTAGAAGGAAAAGAAATTTTAAAAGGTCTTAATTTAACGATTAAGCCAGGTGAAATTCACGTTATTATGGGACCTAATGGAGCTGGTAAGTCTACCTTAGCAAGTAGTATTATGGGGCATCCAAAATATGAGGTAACAAGCGGAGAAATCTTATTTGAAGGAGAAAGCCTAGAAGAAGTTTCAGTAACAGAACGCGCTAGAAAAGGAATCTTTTTATCTTTTCAATATCCTGAAGAAATCAATGGGGTTACTATAGAGAACTTTATTCGCAGCGCTAAAATGGCAAGAAGCACTGAGCCTGTAAGATTAGTTGCTTTTAGAAAAGCTTTAGAAGAGAAGATGGAGGAGCTTAGTATTTCTAAAGAATATAGAGATAGGTATTTAAATGTAGGCTTTTCAGGTGGTGAAAAAAAGAAAAGCGAAGTTCTTCAGATGGCAATGCTACAACCCAAGCTTGCTATGCTAGATGAAACAGACTCTGGACTTGATGTAGATGCTACTAAAATTGTTTCAGAAGGTATACTGAAAGTAGCTAATGAAAACAATGCCTTTTTAATCGTGACACATCATAATCATATGCTTCAAGAGATTAAACCAGATTATGTTCATGTATTAGTGGCAGGAACTATTGTCAAAACAGGTGGTATGGAAATCGTTAAAGATATAGAAGCAAATGGATATGGTAAATATCTTCAAAAAGAAGGTGTGAATCTATGAGAACAGTAGTAGATGATGTCGAAAGAGGCATATATGATATTAAGAACAAAGATGAATATAGTTACAGAACTGAAAAAGGGCTGACTGAAGATGTTATTAGAGCTATTTCAAAAGAAAAAAATGAGCCACAGTGGATGCTAGACTTTAGATTAAAATCACTGGCTATTTATAATAGCATACCTGTGCCAACATGGGGACCAGATCTTAGTGAATTAGATATTGATAATATTATAACTTATGTAAGACCTAAATCACAGCTAAGTGATAACTGGGAAAATGTAGATCAAACTATAGCTAATACTTTTGATAGACTGGGTATTCAAGAAGCAGAATCCTCTAGCTTAGCAGGTGTAGGTGCACAATATGATTCAGAGGTAGTTTATCACTCTATTCAACGTGAGTTAGAAGCTCAGGGGGTTGTTTATACAGATTTCGAAACAGCTTGTAGAGACTATGAAGAGATTGTAAGAGAGTATTTTATGAAGTGTGTGCCACCTAGTGACCATAAATTTGCAGCTTTACATGGGGCAGTTTTCTCAGGAGGCTCATTTGTATATGTACCTAAAGGCGTACAGGTCAATATGCCTCTTCAATCCTATTTTAGACTGAATGCACCTGGAGCAGGTCAATTTGAACATACTCTGATTATCGTAGAAGAAGGTGCAAGTTTACATTTTATAGAAGGATGTTCAGCTCCAAAACACAATGTTATTAATTTACATGCAGGCTGTGTAGAGCTTTATGTTAAAGAAAATGCAAGACTAAGGTATTCAACAATAGAAAACTGGTCCAAAAATATGTATAACTTAAATACGAAAAGGGCAATGATTCATAAAAATGCCCATATGGAATGGGTATCAGGATCTTTTGGTTCTAGAGTGTCTATGTTATACCCTATGAGTGTCTTGATCGGAGAAGGCGCTAGTAGTGATTTTACAGGGATTACCTTTGCAGCAAAGGGACAAAACTTGGATACAGGAGCAAAGGTGGCACACCTTGCACCACATACTAAATCGACTATTCATACAAGGTCTATTTCTAAGGCTGGTGGAGAGACAACCTACAGAGGATTGGTTAAAATATCACCTAAGGCTTAT
Source organism: Cellulosilyticum lentocellum DSM 5427 (assembly GCF_000178835.2). Taxonomy (GTDB): domain Bacteria; phylum Bacillota; class Clostridia; order Lachnospirales; family Cellulosilyticaceae; genus Cellulosilyticum; species Cellulosilyticum lentocellum. The sequence goes on along the minus strand of NC_015275.1, from coordinate 3,556,558 downwards.
GGTTCTAAAGCATCAGTCAATTGTGATGCATTAATGCTAGATGATATATCAGCATCTCATACAGTGCCTGTTATGGATATTAAAAATGATGATGTAGAAATCGCCCATGAAGCAAAAATAGGTAAAATCAGTGATGAAGCTATTTTTTATCTTATGAGCCGCGGACTTACAGAGGAAGAAGCAGTAGGACTCATTGTAAGAGGCTTCGTAGATCCTATAGCGAAAGAATTGCCAGTAGCTTATGCTGTTGAACTGAATAACCTAATTAACTTAGAGATGAAGGGAACTATTGGATAGGAGGTGGAGAAATGACGGAGTTACAATCTAATTATATAGAAGACTATACAAAGCAAAGCCAGTTACTCATTATAAAAGAAGACATGTCTGGTAAGGAAAAGCATATTACCCTCGGTAGAGGTTCCTATTTAAAATTAGCGATGATTAATGAGATTAATCAAGAAGAAGAGGCTATTTTTAAGCTCAGCGTAGAACTAGAAGATGATGCCAAGTTAGAGCTGACGACGCTTTACCTAGGAAAGGGTAAAAATAAAGAGAGCATTACCATCTATCTTAATGGAGATGGTTCAAGGTGTAAACTAAAAGCAGGTTATCTCATAGATGAACAAACAACTCATATGATGGCATATGATGTGTTCCATAAAGGCAAACGAACGATTTCTGATGTCATTGTAAAAGGAGCACTTCAAGATGAAGCACATAAAGATTTCAAGGGAAATTTATATTTCAAACAAGGGGCTAAAGGAGCTAAAGGTTCTGAGATAGAAGATGCTATTTTATTAAGCCCTAACGCTAAGTCCTATGCAGTACCAGCGCTCTGGTGCGATGAGGATGATATTATGGGAAATCACTCTGCATCTTCTGGTAAACTTTCAAAAGATAAGTTATTTTATCTGATGAGTCGTGGTTTATCAGAAGAACAAAGCAAATGTCTCATGGTGGAAGCTGAGCTTGCTCCTATTTTAGATGAAATAGAAGAAGTGGAAATGAGAGAAAGCATTTCAAATGAAATAAGTAGGAGGATAGGAAAATGAAACAACTTGCATTAGAAACTTTGGTTCCAAAGACTGACTTTCCTATTCTCGGTGAAATCATTAATGAACAAGCCTTAGTTTATTTGGATAATGCAGCCACTACTCAAAGACCACTAGCTGTACTAGAAAAAACAAGAACCTATGTATTGCATCAGTATTCTAATGCAGGAAGAAGTGGTCATGTATTAGCAGAAAGAGCCTATGAAGCCTTGGAAAATACAAGAGAAAAGGTGAGAGATTTTATAGGCGCAGCGTCAAAGGAACAAATTATTTTCACTAGATCTGCAACAGAAAGTTTAAATATGATTGCGACAGGCTATACACAGATTGAAGATGGGGATGAAATAGTATTACTTGTTTCTGAGCATCATGCCAATCTATTACCCTGGCAGCGTATAGCAAAGCTAAAAAAAGCGCATTTAAAGTATATGTATTTAAATGATGCCCTAAAGCTTACTGAAGAAGAAATAGAAAAAAAGATAACAAATAAGACTAAGGTTGTGGCTGTAGCACATGTTTCTAATGTGCTAGGCTACAAAATACCTATAGAAAAAGTGGCAAAAAGAGCTCACGAGCAAGGTGCCATTCTCGTTGTAGATGCGACACAAAGTGTGCCACATTGTAAGGTAGATGTGAAAGAGTTGGATGCGGACTTTATGGTTTTTTCAGCTCATAAGATGTTAGGGCCTACTGGTGTAGGTGTTCTATATGGAAAGCTCAATCATTTAGAAAAGCTAGAGCCTCTTTTATTAGGTGGAGGCATGGTTGAATATGTAGAGGAACAGAGTGTTTCTTTTTCAGACCTTCCTTCTAGATTAGAAGCAGGTACCATCAATGTAGAAGGAATTGTAGGACTAGGTGCGGCTATAGATTACTTAAAGGATATAGGAATGGACCGTATAGAAGCCCATGAGCAAGCTATAGCTGCTTATGCAATAAAAAGACTTCAAGACCTTCCTTATATTCAGCTTTTAGGAGACAGTTTAGAAGATAAGGTGGGAGTAGTAGCTTTCAATGTAGAAGGCATACATGCACATGATGTAGGAAGTATATTAGATGCACAGGGAATTGCTATTCGAGTAGGTCACCATTGTGCTCATCCACTGATGCATTATTTACATGTGCCAGCTTGCTGTAGAGCATCCTTTTATTTGTATAATAGCTCATCAGATGTAGACCGTTTAATAGAAGGCTTAAAAGAAGTAAGGAGGGTGATGAGACTTGAACCTTGATTTGATTTATACAGAGTTAATTGCAGAGCATAGTCAGTATTCTCCTTATAAGGGAGAGTTAGAGGAAGCAACAATAAGAGAGAGGGGACATAACCCTTCTTGTGGAGATGATATCCATTTAGATATTTGTATTGAAGATGGGAAAGTAGCAAAAATGAGATTTCATGGTGTAGGTTGTGCTATATCTCAGGCCTCTACTTCTATGATGATTGAGCTTTTAGAAGGAAAGACAGTAGATGAAGCAATGGAGCTAGCAGAGACTTTTATTAAAATGATTAAAAAGGAAATTACCTCAGAAGAAGAGCTAGCTGTACTTGAAGATGCTATGACCTTCCAGTCCATCTCTACTATGCCAGCACGTGTAAAATGTGCAGTGCTATCTTGGTATACCCTTAAAAAGGCCATAGAAAAGCTATAAAAGAGATAATAAAAATGAACCTAAGAATAAGAGATAAAAATAAAGGGCTTTTGCTATGATGATAAGTAGCAAGGGCCTTTATTAAGATTTTATTGTAGAGTGTAATTTGTTCGATGTAGTATCTGTGATATAATAAGAGCATATGAATGAAAAGAGGCATAATATGGAGCAATATTTAATTAAAAATACAACAAAAGAACAAAGAGAAAAGATTGTAAAAGATGCACTTGGTTATAGTGATTTAGGTTGTGAAGATGGTGGGGGCAGATATGGCTATGATTTTTATGAACCTTATATTAATGGAGAAAAAGAACTTTCTGAACTTAACCAAGCATTTAGAGCTACTTATGTAAGTGAAAGTAAGGAAAGACCTAGTAGTGGCTGTAGCTACTACAAATAGAAATTTGTCGGTGGCCTTACTAGGCTATTTGGGCAAAGCTGAGAGAGGGTGACTATCCTACGTGGCTCCGCTCCGCTAGGACAGCCACCCTCTCTCAGTTCTACCAGCAATAACGCGTAAAGTCGCCTCCATTAAGTGTTTTCAAGAAAAAACAAAACTTGTTATTATCTCTTTTCTGCACTTCTCACTTAGGGGTTTGAACGCTTAAGAGATCAATAATGCTTGTAAGGCTCCCTAGCTTCCTTACAGAGCTACTTCTTGGCTAAATAGACTTATGGGAAGCTTTATACGTTATTGCCTTGGGCGCCTGCCCCCGGCTTTGAGTATTTTTTAACTGTCGTTACGCCTTCTTTTCACGCTGCTTTACTGTCTTGGATGTTTATGAGGTCAACAACGTTTGTGAAAATGAGTGGGTATGGGTGCCTGGAGTAGTGACTTGGGAGCATTTTTTTAGAAGCACTTAGTGAACGTTTTAGATGGGTTTTAGGCAGCTGTTTGAACGAAGTGAGTTCTGCCGTTCATCTAAATAAGTGAACTTAGTGCTTCAAAAAGTGTGAACCGGAACAACGGAAGGCACCCATACCCACTCATTTTCTCGCAGACGTACTTCTCATAAACGCCAAGACAAATTTCTATTTATCATAATAAACGGATAGATATAATGAGATTATAAAAATAGACCAATGGGGAGATGAACATGAAAAATAATAAGAAACTGATAACAGTAAGCGTCAGTATTACGGCAATAGTGACGGTAGCACTATGTAGTATTGTTTTCTTCATTTATTTATCAAAGGAGAAGAAGCTAGAGTATTTGCAGCCGAGTGAGTTAGTAGTTCATTCGTTCCAAGACAAACAGGCAGCTAATAAGGAACAAGAAAATAGAGGAGAGAACAATAATACTGAGAGTAGCGGAGAAAAAATGAGTGAAGACCAGGACTATAATGTAGAAGAAATAGAAGGTCGAGATAACCGAGTGACTGATGATGCTGGGCTTAGACAGGAAGCCAAAGATAAAGAGGAAATCAAAGCAGAGAGTAGCACCACGCCAGAGGTAGTCTATTTAGCTTATCATAATGATAGATATCAGTTTTCTATAGAATATCCAGATATATTTAATGATAAGATGCTACCAGAAAACAATGATGGCATTATTTTTAGAAATGCTGATAAAGGAGTAGAGCTAACTATATCAGGGATTAATAATGTATTGGATGAGACAGTTCAGACTGTATATGAAGAGGCATGTAGTCGTTTGAGGAATATTATATATCAGTGTCAAAAGGATGATTGGTATGTACTATCTTGGACAGAAGACGATAAGATGTTCTATAAGAAAGTCGTGGTAGGGACAGGATCAATGAATACCTTTCTTATAAGTTATCCAGCAAAGGAAGAGGTAGCATATGATGCTGTCATTGAACATTTAGTAGAGACCTTTCAAACAACTAGTATAGATGAGACTCATTAATATGAGTTGCAGTTGTAAAAATACTCAGGTACTATCATAATGAAGGTCAAAGTGATAGGAAAATGTATATTACAGTTATGATAAGACAGACTGTAACAAAAAAGTTTAAAGTAGTAAAAAAGAAAGGAAATAGAGATAATGTATTACGTACCAGATGGAACTAAAAAATGTGGCTATTATGAATGCAATGAATGTGGCACTAGATTTTTATCTTTGCACTTAGAAGAAATTATAGATTGTCCTTACTGTGAAAAGGATTTTGACCCTGAGATTGGGCCTGATGAAGTCATGGAAGAAATCACCTCTAAGGCTCAGCTAGTTAAAATAATAGAAGGTGAAGAAATAGAAATGTGGGATAAGCTTTTAAGTCTTGCTATTACAGGCGGAGACGAAGACGACTGGATATAAGGAGTAGGGCATGAGTAATACAATTAAAGTAAATTATTATGACCAGTTTAAGTGCATTGCAGACAAGTGTTCTTTATCTTGCTGCCAGGAATGGCGAATTGCTGTAGATGATGAGACGCATCAAAAATGGCAGGGAGTTCAATTACAAGGAGTAACAGAAGCTGGTAAAAATAAGGAACCTCTTGAGTTATGTAGTTGTGTAAAAAAAGATGAAAATGGTTATGTTGTGGCCTTAAAACAGGATCAGCAATGTCCGTTTTTAAATCAAAAAAAGCTTTGCAATTTGGTTATTGAGTTAGGTGAGGCTTATTTATCAGACACCTGTACTACTTTTCCAAGACAGATCAATGAATTTGGAGAAAGAACAGAGTACTCGCTGGCTTCTTGTTGCCCAGCAGTAGTAGATTTGCTAAATGAAAATGAAGGAAAACTCCAGTTTCAGCAAGAAGGAAGCAGCAAACAAAGTGATGAAGTACTAATGGCCGTACGTGATATGCTGATAGCAGTTATGGAAGAAGAGAGCTATTCGGTGCCAGAACGCTTAATGATGCTATTTTATGCACTTTTAGACCTTCAGACGAAGAAAAAGTTAACGCAGGAACAGATTAAAAGTCATTCAGCAAAAAAATATCTAGAGCCTATCGTAGAGGCTATTAGAAACATGAAATTTAACGTAATGGATACCTTTTTTGAAAGAAATGAACTTTTCTTAGATATTGTAGAGAACTACCGAAAGCAAAAGCTGTACGTTAACTATATAGAAGAGATTTCAGTATTAGCAGAGTCATTAGAAGAAGAATATTCTGATGAAGAGCTTTTAGAAAAGCTAAAAGACTTTGAAGCACAATTAATTCCTTATGAAAAACTATTCAAAAATTATTTAGTAGCTGAACTTTTTGGTAACTCATTGATGCCTGATATGACACTAGAAGATTTAATCATTGCTTTTGAGTGGATTACCTTAGAATATAGTGTTATTAAGCAAGGGATTTTCTTAAAATGGTTATCAGGAGGTAGTAAGGAAATGACTTATACTATGGTTCGTGACTATATAACAGTGATTTCAAGAATAACAGGTTATGACCATAGTGATATCAAGGAGTACTTAGAAAATAGCTTTGAAAGTATTATTTGGGAGTGGGGATACCTAGCGCTTGTTGTTGGTCATGAAAAAATTTAATAGATAGTACTTAAGTAAATAAAAGGGCTGATAAGAAATGAAGCTGTGCTAACAGCGTTATTTCTTATCAGCCCTTTTGGATAAAATAAACTAAATGAACTAAATTGACTAATGAGTCAATGCGAAGTATAATTGATAGAAAATAAACACAAAACAGAAAAATGGATGTAGGGGTTAAAGATGAAAGAGGAACAACTAAGTAAAATAAGTGAGCAACGCAGAGAAGCCATATTAAAAAGTGCAATAATAGAATTTTCACAGAAACCTTATAAAGAAGCCAGTACAGATCAAATAACAAAGCAATGTAGCATTTCAAAAGGATTACTTTTTCACTACTTCAAAAGTAAGAAGGATTTGTATTTAGTTTGCTTAGAGCAAGCACTTATGAGGCTTATGACAAAAACGAAGGAGACTAAAGGTGAAGCATTTTATGAGATTATTTTCTCGGCTATGGACCATAAGTTTAACCAGTGTTTAGTTTTTCCAGAGGAAATGAGAGTGGTGAATATGGCAGCTAGAGAAATGAGTAAGGATGTATTTGAGGAAAAAAGTAAACTACTGATGCGCTATATTCTAAAGGGAAAAGAAGAATCAGCTAAAACCATGACAAGAGCAGTATCTACGTTGAAGTTACGAGAACCACAAAATCCTAAAGTGACAGCAGCATTTTTAGTGTATGTTAATGCAGTAATGAACCACTATTTAGAGTTATATAAGGAACGACCAGATGACTTTTTTGCAAAAGCTGGTGAAATTAAGAAGGAGCTGAAAGCATATTTAGATTGCATGCTATATGGTATTGTAGGGGAGGAGTAGTAGATGAAGAAAATAGGCTTGATAAAGGGTATGAGATTATGTGCTAAGTATCAAAAACTAAGTGAGACTGAAAAAAGTCAAGTACGTCATAAAAGACTACATGAGATGGTAGATTATGCAAGAACTCATAGTCCCTATTATAATCAGTTATATAAAGACTTAGAAGAGGACTATACACTATCAGATTTACCACCTGTCAATAAGAGCGAGCTTATGGCACATTTTGATGAGTGGCTGACAGACAGAAAAGTTAAGCTAGAGGATATTCGTGTATTTATGGAGAACCTAGATAACATCGGTCGTAAGTTTCAAGGAGAATATTTAGTATTTACCACAAGTGGTTCTACAGGAAATCCGCTTGTGAGCTTGTGTGATCGAACAACTAATAATATGATGGGAGCCATTAATGCAGGGAGAACTTTTGCGAGAAAAAGTGATTTAAAGGCTTTTTTTCGTCGCAGAGGAAAGACAATAGGAGTTTTTGCGACTGGAGGTTTTTATTTAGGAAATAGTTCTGTTCGTGCCAGACTTTTGTCTATGCCTTGGAAAAAGAAGCAAATAGCAGTCACTAGCGCCTTACTACCTGTAAAACAGATTGTAGAAGAATTAAATAGCTTTCAACCCGCTATGCTTGGAGGATATCCTACAGTATTAGAATCATTAATAGAAGAACAATTAAGTGGTCGATTACATATTAAGCCGGTGCTTATTATGACAGGAGGAGAATATCTTTCTAATACATTAAGAGAACGATTAAGTGAGGTTTTTAAATGTTATGTTCAAACTTCGTATTCCTGTACAGAAGGGGGTACTATAGCTTGTGAGTGCACAGAACAGCATTTTCATATTAATGAAGATTGGGTTATTGTAGAACCTGTAGATAAGAATAATCAACCTGTAGAAGATGGTGTATTATCAGATAAAATTTTAATGACGAATCTATTTAATTATACACAGCCCTTCATTCGTTATGAGATAACAGACCGTGTTAGAATGCACCATGAGAAATGCAAGTGTGGTAATCCAATGCCCTGGCTTACATTAGAGGGACGTATGGATGATGTGGCTATTTTTGTAGAAGAGGGACAAATTATAAAAATACCTCCACTTGCACTATATGCTACTTTAAAGGAAATTCATGGAATACAGCGCTTTCAGTTGGTTATTCATGAAGGTAATCAAATAGAACTTCGCTTAATTCCAGTAGAAAATGTTAATATAAATGAAGTATTTGACAAAGCTGTGCAAGTGTTAAAAGACTTTTTAGCTACTCATGGTGTAAAAACAGTAACATGCATCCTTTCAGATGAATATCCTAAGCAGCATCCAAAGAGCGGTAAATTTAAGCATATCATTAACCAATCAAAAGGTTAGGAGTTGTCATTATTGTTCATTAAAAATACAAGAAAAGTGTGTATAATAGAATAGTAAATAAAGACACTTATTATTTAATAAGAAGATAGGAATAAATGGTGATTATTGAATAAGTAAAGAGAGGAAATCATGGAACAAACGTTTATAGAGAAACTCATAAAAAGATTAATAGTTATGCAAGATTATATTCTTGTACCAAATGAAGAAGGCAGGGTGATCATTGATCCGAGTGTAAATGTTCTCCTTAAGCAAGATAGTCAGTGTATTACTTATATACAGATTATTGATGGAGATAATAGTTCTATTGATATAATCAATGAGAGGTTAGAGCAAAAAGATGGAACGTTATTACGTATGGGAGAACAGACCAGAATCTTTGCGTATAGTTTATTTGTTTTTTCAAATGGTATCGATGAAGAGAAGCTAAAGCTAATCGAGGAAAGCCAAAGGAATCACGAAACAGAACCCAAGGCTTTTAAAAGCTTTGTAGTAGATACAAGCAGTAAAGAAGTTAAAAAGCTATTTAATAGGCCTAGTACTGATAGAGGACTTTTAAAATTAATCACTTATGTAGTGGAGAAAGATTCAGCAGAAGCTTATGATCAAGTACCAATTGAAACTTTAGTTTTGGACAAGAAGAAAGATTATCAAATCACCTATCAAGTTAAAAAGCCAATACTTACCTATGGGCTTATTGCGATTAATATTTTGGTGTATTTAGCGTTGGTTTTATATGAAAGAACATCAGGCATAAGTTATGGACAGCTGATTATTCAATTTGGAGCTAAGGTTAACAATTTGATTTTAGAAGGAGAATATTGGCGATTCATTACACCTATATTCCTACATGGTAGTTTGATGCATCTACTAGTTAACTGCTATTCTCTATATATCATAGGTTCTTTAGTAGAACGCCTGTATGGACGAGGTAGATTTATCACAAGCTATCTCATTGCGGGGATTTTAGGAAATCTATGTAGCTTTTTATTTGTACCAGGCCCTTCTGTAGGTGCATCTGGAGCAATATTTGGTTTAATGGGTATATTATTATACTTTGGCTTAGAAAGACCACTTCAATTTAAGGTTTACTTTGGAAGTAGTATTATTACTACTATTCTTATTAATCTAGTTTATGGTTTCTCAAGTACAGGAATAGATAATTTTGCTCATTTAGGCGGCCTTATAGGTGGTTTTTTAGCTATAGGCATACTTTCAAATGTTAAGAAAAAGCATTGGTATTTTAATAAGCTATTATATGTGATAGTACTTAGTGTACTGACTGTAGGGGGTATAGCCTATGGCCTTAATAATAGCGAGAGTAAAATCATTCGTAACATGAATACCTTAGACAAACTAGAAGACATGGAAAAATGGGATGAGGTAGAAAAAATAGCAAAAGATATACTAGATATGGACTCACGATATGAGGATAATCAAATAATAGCATTATGGTCACTTATTAGAGCTCAAGGTATTCAAGGAAAGTATGATGAAGCTATCCCGTATTGTAATCAGCTGATAGCCTTAAGTCCAGCAGATGGACATTACATGTTAGGTATCATTTATTATGATCAAGGGGAACTTCAGATGGCAAAAGAAGAACTTTCAGCAGCGGAAGCAGCAGGTGCTGATGCAGAGCAGATTCAGCAACTACTAAGTATTATCCAGCAATATGAGAATCAATAGAAGTAGAAATAGAAATTGGTCGTGGACTTTCCAAAAGTGTTTTCAAGAAAAAAGAAAAGCTGATTCATTTTATTTATAGTAATTGGAGACAGCAAAAATAGCGCCCTAAGTATTCTATATACTTGTGACGCTATTTTTTGTTCCAGACTCTTGAAATTAACTTTTATAACTAGCTAATAGACCTTAAACAAGGCGCAAAATGGCTCCTCAGCACGTATGCATTGTAGCTTAGTGCCTACTAGACTAGCTATGAAAGTCAAACCAATGAGTGAGGAGCTCTTATCGTCTTAGCCGGTGCACCCTTATGATAGGAAACTAAGGCTTTAAGACTCTGGTTTAAAACTTTATTTGGTAATGCTACGTATAAAAACCTTTAAAACAACTTATAAGTGGCGCCTTCCTTGCAGCGCACAAGTGAACATTTTCCTTAAGTCCAGAGGTACCTATAACAATAGATTGAGACTTGGCTGACCCGGTCAGTTCCTCAGGTTGAAGCTGTGGTAATTTGCCGTGGGAAGTTATTTATTTTGTTTTTACACTTATGTATATGTGGTCAAAAATCCGAATCCCTAATAAAAAATAAAATTTTCTATTTTCCTCACTGCGCTACTGTCCTAGAAGTTTATGAGTTCAAAAACGTTTGTAAAAATGAGGGAGAGGGCTACCTGGAAGAGTGACTTGGGAGAATTTTTTAGAGGCACTTGGCGAATGTTTTGGATGGGTTTTAGCACGAGTGTCTGACCATGGGGAGTTTTCGTGCGTTCATCCAAATAAGTGAGCCTAGTGCCTCAAAAAATTTGACCCGGAACTTTGGAAGGTAGCCCTCTCCCTCATTTTCTCCCAAATGTCATTCCTCATAAGCACTGAGACAAACTTCTATTTGCACAGTCAAAAAAATAAACAAAATGAGATTATTAATTTCATATGGGGTTACACGTTTAACCTATTGTAGATGTAAAACTCTAGATGTATATTCATCTTAACACTAAATAAGTATAGAATTTTTGAATATGAATAAAGAGAAAGAGGAAGGAGCTATATGATGAATGAGAGACCAATTATTTTAAAGCAAGATTTATTAGAAGGGTTACAAAGTATAGGTATCGAAAAAGGACAGAGTATTATGGTACATACCTCTTTGAGCAGTTTTGGTTATGTATGTGGAGGTGCTCAAGTAATTATAGAGGCACTGTTAGAGGGCGTTGGAGAAGAAGGAACCATTATGATGCCTACTCAAAGCTGGAAAAATTTAGACCCATCCTATGGTGTACATTGGGAGGAACCTGAAAAATGGTGGCCTTTAATAAGGGAACATTGGCCAGCGTATGATAAAGATATTACGCCAACTAATACCATGGGGGCTGTAGCAGAAATGTTTCGTAAGTGGCCAGGTACTTTAAGAAGTGACCATCCAGCACGCTCAGTAGCTGCTTATGGAAAAAATGCCAAGTATCTTGTAAGCCAACATGACTTAAGTGATATTTTTGGTGAGACATCCCCATTAGCAAAATTGTATGAAATAGATGGTTATGTTCTTTTACTAGGAACAGGATATGATAAAAATACTTCGCTTCATTTAGCTGATGTGAGGGCAAACTACCCATCAAAGCACATGGAGGAAAATAGTAGTGCTATGATGGTTAATGGCAAAAGAGAGTGGGTCACTTACTCAACACTTTATGTAGATGGAGAAGATTTTGAAGAGATAGGAAAAGCTTTTGAAGAAACAATGACCGTAAATAAAGTTAGTCTTGGAAATGCGCAGTTACGTTTTATGAAGCAAAGAGAATTGGTTGATTTTGCAATAGAGTGGATAGAGCAATATAGAAAATAACATGGCTTAGGATATTTATCGGAATTAGTGGATTATGAAAAAAATATTGAAACTTTTAAATGATTAATATAAACTTATGAGCAAGAGGCGCTAAGATAAATTTTTAAATAATAGTTAAGTTGTTTGATATCATAAAAATTTGACAAGATAAGGTGGGGGTTATGGCTCAATTAGAATGTCAGTTACAGGGTGATTTTAATAAAATTTTAGATGCATTAGAAAAGAAGATAATGGGAGGTAGCATGTCTGCCACCAAAGAAGGTAGTAGTGATTATGTGCTTAATGATATCCGGTGTGCTGTTAGAGTATACGAAAGATATAGTATGCTAGGTGGAAATCGTGTAAGCCTTAATATTACGTTAGTGGGGAATAATGAGAGTTCCTTTTTATCTGCAATTACAGCAGGAGGTAGCCAAGCAGTATTATTTAAAATTAATACTTTAGGTGAAGAAGCATTTTTAGATTGTATTACTAAGGTCGTGAAGCAGTATAGTAAATATTAAATACTTTTATGAATCCTAAGACATCCAGAGATTACTACAAAGATGGCTTGGGATTTTGCTGTATCTACGAATTTTAAGAATGAATAAGTGTAGTAGTGTTAAGAAATAAAGGGGAAATGTCAATTGAAACAGACTAAACAAATGTCAGAAACTTTACTAGTTGGTTCTTTGCTTGCAATGGTAGGAGGTTTTTTAGATGTGTATACTTATTTAACCAGAGGAGGTGTTTTTGCTAATGCACAGACTGGAAATATTGTGTTGTTAGGGATAACACTTTCAGAAGGAAATATCAAAAAGGCACTTACTTATTTGATTCCTATTCTTGCATTTATCATAGGAATTATTGTTGCAGAAGTTATAAAAAATAAGTATAAAACTAAAGAGAGCGTACATTGGAGACAGATTATTGTACTTATCGAAGGCATAACGCTATTCATAGTCGCTTTTATTCCAGATACTCAAAATATGGTGGCTAATGCAATTATTGCTTTTGTATGTTCGCTGCAAGTTGAAAGCTTTAGAAAAGTAGAGGGGAGTCCTTATGCAACAACTATGTGTACAGGCAATTTAAGAAGTGGCACAGAGCTGTTTTATTATTATAGAAAAAATAAGGATCAAAAAGCTTTATTTAAAAGCCTACAGTATTTTTGCATTATCTTATTCTTTATTATCGGAGCTTGTATAGGAACTATTTTAGCTAAACTATTTTTACTAAAGGCGGTATTATTTTCGATAATACTTCTAGGAATTGTTATTTTACTTATGCATAAAAAAGAAAGCTAAAGTGCTATCCTACAGCATATTACATAGAATGTCGGGAAGAATTAAGAAAGTTGTACTATACTTTAATAAAGGTGATGGTTATATGAATTTATTAGATAGTATGAATGAAGCCATACAGTATATTGAAAAAAATCTGGGTGAGAAAATTGATTACGCAGAAGTAGCTAAAGTAGCAGGCTGTTCACAGTGGTATTTGCAGCGAATGTTTATGTCTATTACCGATGTTTCTATTTCTGAGTACATTAGAAGAAGAAGACTAACTTTAGCAGCCTTTGACCTTAAAAATAGTGATCAAAGTATATTAGAGATTGCTTTAAAGTATGGTTATCAATCTTCTGATGCTTTTACAAGGGCGTTTAAGGCTTTACACCTAGTGACTCCTTCAAAGGCTAGAGAAAATGGTGTACTTCTAAAATCATATGCACCCATTACTTTTATATTATCCATTAAAGGAGTGGCGGCTATGAATTATAAGATTCAAGAAAATGAAGCAATGCGTGTCGTAGGGGTTAAAAAATGGTTTTCAACTATTGATAATGGTCAATTAAAAGAAATACCTAAAATGTGGGATGAATTTCCTAAAGAAAAAATGGAAAAGCTCAAAAGTTTATCAGTATCAGGAGAAGTTGTAGGTATGTGCGGGGACATGTATAATGATGGTTTTGATTACTGGATAGGTGTTATCACCGATAAACCATGTCCAGAAGTGATGTGTGAAATGACAATACCAGCTTCTACATGGGCTATTTTTGAAGTCATTGGACCTATAAGACCTTTACCTAATACCATGCAAGATATATGGGGCAGAATTTTTTCAGAATGGCTTCCTAACTCTGGTTATGAGCATGCAGAAGTACCAGAATTAGAATGCTATAGTAATGGTGATTGTATGGCTGAGGATTATAAGAGTGAGATTTGGATTCCAATTATCAAAATGCCATAAGTCTATATTTATTAAATAATATAGTGGACTTGTATATAGAGGAGGATAAAATGGAGATTAAAACATGTACAAAAGAATCTTTTTCTGTAATAGGAAAAGAGGGTTCTACAATGGATGGAGATGCATTTGTTGAAAGACTATGGGATGATGCTAATACTCATTTTAATGAAGTAGGGGGCCTAGCGAAAACAGACGAAAATGGACATATTCTTGGCGTTTGGGGAGCTATGTCAGATGTGACACACTCCTTTAAACCTTGGGAAGATAATTTCACAAAAGGATTATATCTCGCAGGGATTGAGGTGAATGATACAGCTGAAGCGCCAGAGGGTTGGGTAAAATGGACTATTCCTTCATATGAGTATATTTATGTTAAAAGCGAAGGGCTCGATACCTTTAAAGAAGTCATAGCATATCTGAAACAAAAGGGTATTACTCTTGCCGGTGCGGTACATGATTTCAAATGTCCTGAAGAAAATTAGTGGTATATGTTCTTTCCTATACGAAAGCTATAAGTACAATTAAGTTGGTTTTAATAGAGAGATTTGATATAATAAGTTTGATATTTTAAAGAAATAAAGGGAAGAATTTATAGAGCATTTGAAGGGGGACAGTTAATGGCACAAACAACAAAAAAGGCATTAGCAGCATCACTTAAAAAGCTGTTAACTCAAAAAACATTAGATAAAATTACAGTGATAGATATTGTAGAAGACTGTGAAGTGAATAGACAGACCTTCTACTACCATTTTCAAGATATATATGATTTAGTAGAATGGATTTTTGCTACAGATGCAGCTAAGGCACTTGATGGCAAAAAAACGTATAATACTTGGCAGCAAGGCTTTTTGCAAATCTTTGAGTATGTATTAGAGAATAAGGAACTAGTTATGAATACCTATCATTCTGTAAGGCGTGATCAATTAGAGCATTATCTTTATGATGTCACTTATGGCTTATTGATTGGCGTAGTAGAAGAAAAAGCAGTAGGAATGAAAGTGCGTGAAGAAGATAAGCAGGCTATAGCACATTTTTATAAGTTTGGTTTTGTGGGCTTGATGTTAGAATGGATTAGTAGTGGTATGAAAGAAGATCCTGAGCATATTATTGAGCAGCTTAGTATTTTGATGAAGGGCAATATTACGAGATCCCTTGAAAAATACCGTAGTGACCATCAAATCTAGACAGATCACCTAGAATGTATAAATTATGGGTGTTCCAGAGTATTTGGTTCTTGCTATGATGTACGTGTGTTATTAGATTCTACTTCAAAAAGGATGGATGGCAAAAAACTTACAGACATTAAGCTACCATTTTTAGCAGGGCTTGTAGAAAAAGCTAGTTTAAAGAAAATCCAAGGAACGATCATCGAGGAGTTACTTGAAAGATACCACTTAATTTAAGGTTATAATAAAAGGGACTTTCGCATCATTAATACTTGTAAAGTCCACCGAATAAAAGACCTATGAAGCTAGAGATTTCAACTAGTTTCATAGGTCTTTTTGATAGACATCAAATGGGCCTAAGCCTATAATTTGCTTAAGATAGCTTACATAAGCAATTAAGAAATAAGAAGGTTTTGAAAGAACTATTACTTTAAAAGAATACCACTAAAGAAAATATCTTTAATGGAGAGATCTTTTTTGAGTATAACAAGATGAGCAATCTTACCAGGAGTGATACTACCATAGTTTTTTTCAATACCAATAGCACGAGCTGGGTTGAGTGTAGCTGCTTTAATAGCACTTTCTATAGGTATTCCCATGCTAATGGCAATCCGCAAACAGTCCATTAAATGAGTTGCACTACCTGCAATGGCACCATCTTTAAGGGTAGCTAAATTTTTAGTTACTGTGACAGCTTGCCCACCTAAGCTATAAGTGCCACTAGGCATACCACAGGCCATCATACTGTCGCTAATTAATATAACACGGTCATCACCAAAGAGTTTGAAGGTCGAACGAACTACAGAAGGGTGGATATGAATACCATCGCAAATAAGTTCAACCATACAATGAGGTGTGTCAAAAGCTGCCCCTATTACACCAGGAGCACGATGAGAAAAGGCTGGCATAGCATTATAAAGATGAGTCACATGATTAGCACCAGCTTCAAAAGCTTTTAGTGAAGTAGCATAGTCAGCGGTGGTATGAGCAATAGAAAAAGAGACTTGATTTTTAAAGGCACTAATACATTCATAGGCTCCGGCTTCTTCAGGGGCAATAGCTACTAATTTAATTAAATGATTAGAGGCTTCTAATAACCTAGAAAGCATAGCCTGATCTGGACAACGAAGGTAAGATGGATTTTGTGCTCCTTTTTTTGCATAAGAAAGGAAGGGACCTTCTAGATTGATGCCGCATATGGTTGCACCGAGGGTCTTTGGTGTATAGTTAGCAGCATGTTGGCAAATTTTAAGTAGGCTTTCCTCTGGCAATGTCATAGTGGCAGGACAAATGGTTGTTATACCTTGGCTTAATTCATAAGTAGTAATTGCTTCTAGCGCTTCATCTGTGCCATCACAAAAGTCATATCCCATACAACCATGAAAGTGTATATCAGTTAAGCCTGGAATGATATAACAGTCTGAAGCATCATATGAGTCAGAAGATAGTGAGGAATGAAATGAGCGTGATTCTTCAAGTCTAGAGATTTTATCCTTCGAAATGAGTATATCCTTTTTTTCAAATAAGCAAGAATCAGTAAAAACAAGGCCATTTTTTATAAGCATAATCATTCTCCTTATCATAGTATTTACCTTGTAACTATGATAGCAATTGAAAAAAGGGACTTCAAGCTTTATCTCATGACTAGACAAAAAGAGATAAAAACACAGGATTATTATATTGGTATAATACAGTATTTGCTGCTGAAAATATAAATTACAGGAAATGGTATTATGTTGACAAATATATTAAAAAAAGTTATGATAAATAAAACTTTGAAAGTCAAAGTAAATATAAAACGAATAAAGATAAGTAAAAATAGATAGATTAATAATTAAGAAAGAATTCATGAGGGAAGGGCATTCAGATGATTAGAATTATTACAGACAGTACATGTGATTTAACAAAAGCAGATCAGGAGAAACTAGGCATTACCGTTATTCCATTACAAGTCTTATTTGGAACAACTCATTATACAGATGGTATTGATTTATCAGTTGAAGCATTTTATCAGAAGTTAGAAACAGAAAAAGAATTACCAACGACGACTCAGATTAATCCAGATACGTTTATAAATGCATTTGAAGAGTATTTAAAGCAAGGAGATGAAATCATTGCTATTTTACTATCTTCTCATTTAAGCGGGACTTATCAATCAGCAGTGATTGCTAAAGAGATGCTAGAAACAGACAAAATTCATCTGATAGATTCTCAAAATGTAACACTTGGTTTAGCATTATTAGTAGGTGAAGCTTCTAAATTAAGAGATCAAGGATTAAGTGCAAGTGAGATTGTAGAAGAGATAGAACTACTCAAAAATAAAGTAAAGCTAATTGCTATTGTAGATACACTTAAGTATTTACAAAAGGGCGGTAGAATTTCAGCGGCAAGTGCAGTAGTAGGAACTGCACTTGGTATTAAGCCTATTGTACAAGTAAAAGACGGTATTGTTCAGGTATTAGGAAAAGAACGTGGACAGAAAAAAATGTATAAGTTTATTGCTCATTATTTAGAAGAACATCAAATAGATACTCAGTACTGCGTAGTGTTTGCTCATTCTATGGCGGAAACATCACTTAAATCGCTGAAAGAAATGATTGAAGAAAAGTATAATATTAATGATAACCGCACGGTATGCATTGGAAGCACAGTGGGAACACATGTAGGACCAGGGGCAGTAGGTGTGGCGTTTATAGCCAAATAAAAAGGACTAATAAAGCAAGAAATCCTATGCTGTGTATAATCGGCATAGGATTTCTTTTCATATTCACTTCTATACCGCTATTATATATATAAAACACTAAAGTTAGAATATTCTAAGATGAAATATTAATTGATTGAGAGAAAAAAGTAAAGCAATTAATGAGTATAAAGTTAATAAAATTTAAATAAATTGTCTTATCTTAGGAGGTATGATATATTAGAATGAAAATTAATAAAAAATATAGATTAATCAATAAATAAAAGACGGAAGAAGGATCTCGATGTTTAGCGCATTAAAAAACAGATTATACGATAGTTCAAAGATTGATAGCGATAATAAGCTATTTAGTAACAAGGCATTATGGGTATTATTATTCCCTATTATTATAGAACAGCTTTTAAACTCTTTTATGGGTATGGCTGATACCATGATGGTTAGTAATGTAGGGAGTTCCGCTATATCGGCAGTTTCTTTGGTGGATTCTATTAATGTTTTAGTGATTCAAGTCTTTTCAGCTATGGCAACTGGTGCTACCATTATTTGTTCACAGTTTCTAGGTAGAGGAGATGAAAGGAGAACTAATAAGGCAGCGAGGCAAGTTGTGTTAACAATGGTGGTTATTTCGGTTACATTAACCATTCTTTTAATTAGTTGTCGAAGCTGGCTTCTTAGTTTTATTTTTGGACAAGTCGAGTCTGAGGTTATGGCAGATGCTAAGGTCTATTTTTTGATTACAGTATTATCATATCCGTTTATAGCTTTGTTTAATGCAGGTTCTGCTTTTTATAGAGCCGGAGGTAACTCTAAATTTCCTATGAAAATAGCTGTTGTTTCAAATCTACTTAATATTATAGGCAATATCATTTTAATATTTGGCTTCCATATGGGAGTTGCGGGAGCTGCACTATCTACACTGATTTCAAGGATATTTTGTTGTATGGTCGTATTTTATTTTCTAGGAAAACCTAAGCAACCTATTGTACTTAATGAGTATTTAAAAATAAGACCTGATTTTCCACTGATCGGTATGATTTTATCTGTTGGTGTGCCCGCGGGCATTGAAAATGGTATGTTTCAATTTGGTAAATTAGCTATTCAATCTACCGTGTCTACACTAGGTACAGCTGCTATTGCAGCACAAGCAATGACCAATATTTTAGAAACAGTTAATGGAATAGCTGCAATTGGTATAGGTATTGGGTTAATGACTATAGTTGGGCAGTGTATGGGCGCAGGAAGAAAAGAAGAAGCAAAATATTACATAGTAAAGTTGACAGGCTATGCCGAAGTGGCTATTATTTTATCTTGCTTGTTTGCCATGGCCATTACAAAGCCTATTACCTATCTAGCAGGTATGGAAGCAGAAAGCGCAAAGCTTTGTTTTGAAATGATGATTGCTATAACAATTGTTAAACCTTTTGTATGGGTATTATCTTTTATTCCTGCTTATGGTATGAGAGCAGCAGGAGATGTGAAGTTTTCAATGATTGTATCTACTCTAACCATGTGGTTATGCCGTGTGGCACTATGTGTCTATTTATGTAAGGTATGGGGCTTTGGGCCAATAGCAGTATGGATTGGTATGTTTGCTGATTGGACTATTAGAGGCATTATATTCTCCACAAGATTCTTTAGCGGCAAATGGGCAGAAAAACAAGTGATATAATAAATTGTAGAATTATTTTATATTAGAAGCGTTTATAGATGTAACCCTTTTAGCCACCAAGGGTTACATCTTGTTTATTGTACCATTCTATTGCCCGGGAAAATTGGTCTTTAGAAAACTCAGGCCACATTTCATCTAAGGTATAAAAATCAGCATAAACCGATTGAACAGGAAGTAAACCTGATAAGCGATTTCTTCCACCCCAACGGATAATAAGGTCAATTCTAGAGATATCTTTAGAGCAAAGGCAGTCCATAATGGTATGACGATTAGTAGTATCTGTATGCATATGTCCAAGGTCCCATTCCCAACCGTAATTAACAAGAAAGTTAACTTTAGTGGTTCCGGTGCCAAAAGCAACACGCTCTTTGGTATAAGGAAGTAGCTCACTAGGAAACATAGGAGACTGGGTATTGCCAACAACTAATAAGCGAACATCTTCATTTTTAATAAGATTAATGGCATCTATGCAGGCATCAACAAAGGCTTTAACCTGAACAGGTGGCCTTTTACAATTATCAGTAGTAAAACCATAATAGGTAAGTTCTTCAATACCGTAAGTTTTAGCAAGGCGAAGGGCCTCTACCCCTGGATTTAACCCATGCTCATAGCCTTGGTGCTTTTCAAGACCAGACTCATTAGCCCAGCGTCTATTACCATCAGGAATTATGGCAACATGTTTTGGAATTCTCATAAAGTGTTAAACTCCTTTTTTAGGGTAAGTATTACCAGAAGACAAAAGATTTAATCAGTTAGTAACTTATAGATTTGCCTATTTAGGTCAAGAAATGAGGAGGATCTTTTGTTACAATCATTTTGGGGGATAGGGATGGATATAAGTCCACCTTTACTCCTTTTTATTTTGGGACAATATATGATAGAATACTATTAATAGTTAATTAATTTAGTTTGATAAGAAATCAATAACTATCATGAGGTTGGAGAGCTATATGGAAAAAATATTAATTATAGAAGATAATAAAGATGTCAATTTATTATTAAAAGAAACGCTAATAAGCGAGGGATATGAGGTGATTTCAGCTTTTGATGGGTTAGAGGGAACGAAATTAGCTAAAAGTGGTGAGTTTAACTTGATTCTATTAGATATTATGCTTCCTTATAAAAGTGGTGATGAGATTTTAAAGGAAATTCGTACATGGGGAGATGTGCCGGTTATTATCTTATCAGCTAAAGATATGGTAGGGACTAAAATTGATTTACTTAAATTAGGGGCAGATGACTATATTACCAAGCCATTTGATTTAGGAGAAGTAGCAGCTAGAGTTGCGGTACAGTTAAGGAGAGCACATAAGCAGATGAAAGAGGCAGAAGTGCTGTCTTATAAAGATTTAATCGTAGAGAAAGAAGATAAAAGAGTAACTGTAAATGGGCAAGAAGTAGAATTAACAGCTAAAGAGTATTCAATGTTAGAGTTATTACTTAATAATCCTAATAAGGTATTTTCTAAAGCCAATATTTACGAAGCTGTTTGGAATGAAGAGTATCTAGGGGATGATAATGCAGTCAAAACCCATATGAGTAATTTAAGAAGCAAACTAAAGAAAGTAAATGCAGAAGCAGAATATATAGAGACCGTATGGGGACTGGGCTATAGACTTTATAGAGGGTAAAGAAGAATTAACTTTTTCTTTACCTCTTTCTTATTTTTCTTAACCTTTTCTAAACCTTTTCAGTTTAAACTAAAACTATAAAAGAGTAGCTACTGTTTTTATAGCCTAACAGAAAGGAATTGCCATGAGAGAATATATATTGAAAACATATGGACTTACTAAACGTTATAGCAACTTTATTGCCTTAAATAATGTAGATTTATCTTTAGAGGCAGGGAAAATCTATGGACTAATTGGCCAAAATGGGGCGGGAAAAACAACTTTAATGAGGCTTATTGCAGGATTAAGTATTCAGACTTATGGCGCTATCGAACTATTTGGACACCAAGAAGAACGGCAAAGGCAAGAAGAATTAAAGCGCATAGGTATTTTAATAGAAGAGTCAGGCTTAAATGGTAATATGACAGCCAGAGAGAATTTAAGATATTATCGAATCATGAGGGGAATTCCAGGAAGTGAATTAGAAGAAGAACTTCTTGAAATGGTGGGGCTTAAAGAGTCTCATAAAAAGAAAGTTAAAAATTTTTCACTTGGAATGAAGCAAAGGCTTGGTATTGCTATCAGTTTATTAGGGAATCCTGAACTACTCCTATTAGATGAACCTATTAATGGTCTAGATCCAGTAGGCATTGTAGAAGTACGTGGATTGATTAAAAAAATCAGTGAGGAAAGGCATGTAGCCGTTCTTATCTCAAGCCATAATTTACCGGAGCTTTATCAGACCTGTACAGACTACATTATTATAGATCAAGGAGAAATTAAAAAAATACTAACGCAGGAGAACCTAGAGGAAGAATGCCAGCACCATTTACTCATTAAGTGTGAGAAAGTAGAAGCTCTAGTAGCGGTATTAGAAATGAAGCTAGGAACTACAAGATTCAAAGTAATGCCTGATAGAAGTGTTAAGCTTTATGATTATTTAGATCAAAGAGAGAAGGTAATGAGAACCCTTTTTGAAAATAACATCTTACCTACTCATTTTGCTTTAAGTGGAGATACATTAGAAAGTTACTTTTTATCTGTTATAAGGGGGGAACAAGGTGTTTAATTTAATTGCAGCGGATTTATTTAAGCTTCGTAAATTAATAGCAGTTAAAGTAAGTATACTCTCTTGCATGATAAGTGCAGCTTCCTTAACTATAATGAGCTATGGGATTTCCAAGGGTTTTATAAGTGAAGCAATAAGTGGAGATCTTTCGGGATTAACAGAAATCATGATGATTTCCCTTTTTGGTTCATTGATGGCAGGAGTTGTTATATGTCAAGATTTCGAAGATAAAAGCATGCATCATGTGATTTCAGCAGGAGTAGGAAGAAGTACGATTGTGAGAAGTAAATTCATTACTTTTGGACTCATGATAGCCATTTTATTATTACCCTACTTATTGACTACTTTAGTAGCAATGATAATAGGTGTATCTTTGCCGGACAAGATTGTTGTGTCTACTTTTCTCAAATGCCTAGCAGATGCTAATGGGCAAGCAATAAGTGGTGTACAAATAGGAAAATTAGTCATTATTTATATAGCAACTGTAGTGGTATATGTAGCGAGATTAAGTATATGTATTCCGTTTGCTTTGATTATTAAAAAGCAGATATTTGTTATGATTGGAGGTTTTGTAGGATGTGGATTAATAGATATTGTTGTGGGCCTATTAGGAGAACTTCCTATTTTTTCAATTTTACTGGGTTACACACCTTATTCTAGAATTTATATGATTTTAGGCTTGGAGACGAATATTGCGGTGTTAATAAAAGCTATCATAGTTAATTTGATATTTATTTTTATTATGGGTGTCATAAGCTGCAAAATTTTTAAAAGAGTTGAGGTTAAGTAAGGAAGCTTGGGAAAAGGATGGAGGAACATATGGCTTATTTGATAGGAATATTAATAACAATCATCATCTTGCTGCTAGGTTATATTGGAGTAATAGAAATGCAGATTAGAAGTATGAGTGAGCAGCTAGAAAGAAGACTAAAGGCGCATACACGTCAAAATATAAGCGTGCAGCTAGTCAGTAAAAACTTAAATCAATTGGTGATTTGCATTAATAAGTGCCTAAAGGCAGAAGAAAACTTACGTTTAAAAAGCATGCAAGAAGAAAAGCAATTTAAAGAAATGATTGCTAATATTTCTCATGATCTAAGAACACCTCTTACGGCCATTCAAGGCTATCAGCAGCTTCTTGAAAAAGGAGAACTCAGCGAAGAACAAAGAAAAAGGTTAGCAGTTGCCAGAAAACATAGTGAAGAACTAAAAGGTTTGATAGATCACTTTTTCGAATATGCTTATCTTTTAAATACACAGCCAGAAATAAAATTAAAGCGTATCAATTTAACGGGGCTAGTAACCGATTGTTTAATTGCTTCTATCACAAGTTTTGAAGAAGCGAATAAGCCTCTTGAGTTTGAGGAAACAGCACCTGTTTATGTAGAAGCAGATGAAGAAATGGTAACTAGAATTGTGCAAAATCTTATTCGCAATAGTGTAGAGCATTCAGAAGGAACTATAAAAGTAGAGGTTTTAAGTAATAAAGAAGGAATACTTCGTTTCATCAATCCCGTTAGGGAACCGGAAAAAATAGATATCCAGAGATTATTTGAAAGATTTTATTCTGGGGATGAGGCCAGAAGCCGTATGGGAGGGCTTGGCTTATCTATAGTCAAATTATTAGCAGAGCAAATGAAGGGGAACGTTACTGCTGAAATAAAAGGAGATTTACTTGAAATTAAGGTGACATTACCATTAGCGCAATAAGAAGCTTAGGGAGGGATTATAATGATTGCGATTCAAACAAAGAGTTTGACTAAGAAATATGGGAAGAAAACAGCTGTTGATGGACTAAATTTATCAGTGAATCAAGGAGAACTTTTTACTTTATTAGGGGTGAATGGCGCGGGGAAAACAACCGCTATCAAAATGCTTTCTTGTCTTATAAAGCCTACAGAAGGAGATGCTACATTACTTGGTGATAGCATTGTTAAAAGTCAGTATGCGGTAAAAGAGAAAATCAATGTTTCACCACAGGAAACAGCAGTGGCACCTAATTTATCAGTCAAAGAAAATTTAGAGCTTATGGCAAAAATCTATGGATGCAACAAAATAGAGAGTACCCAAAAAGTTGATGAGATGCTACGCATTTTTAGATTAGAGGAAGTGACAAATGATAAAGCGAAGACTTTATCTGGAGGCATTCAAAGAAGACTGAGTATTGCCATGGCACTTATTTCAGAACCGAAAATATTATTTTTAGATGAGCCTACATTGGGGTTAGATGTTTTATCAAGAAGAGAACTTTGGAGTGTCATTCAACATCTAAAGGGGAAAATTACGATTATTTTAACCACTCATTATATGGAAGAGGTAGAAGCACTCTCAGATCGTGTAGGCATTATGGCAAATGGAAAAATGAGAGCCATAGGAACAGTGGAGACTTTAAAGGAACAAACACATACAAAGAGTTTGGAAGAAGCCTTTGTATCCATTGCAACTATAGAGGGGGGAAAACAATGAGAGTATTTGCTTTTACATCACGAAATAGAAAAGAAATTTTAAGAGATCGTTTAAATTTGATGTTTGGACTTGGCTTTCCACTTGTGTTGTTGTTTCTTTTATCAGCCATTCAAGCTAACATTCCAGTAGATTTATTTGTAATTCATAAGCTTATTCCAGGCATTGCTGTATTTGGTCTTTCTTTTATCTCACTTTTTTCGGGTATGCTTATTGCCAAAGATAGAGGGACGTCTTTTTTAATGAGACTTTTTACTACTCCACTTACAGCATCTGATTATATTCTTGGCTATACTTTGCCGCTATTACCTATTGCGATTATGCAAAGCTTAATTTGCTTTATAGCTGCATTTTTTCTGGGGTTGGAGATTAGTATGAATGTCGTTTTAGCACTCCTTGTTATGTTACCAACATCTGTTTTATTTATAGGATTTGGCCTTTTAGCAGGTACTTTATTTAATGATAAACAGGTGGGTGCTGTATGTGGGGCACTCTTAACCAACTTAAGTGCTTGGCTTAGTGGAACTTGGTTTGATTTAAGCTTGGTAGGCGGTTGGTTTAAAACAGTTGCTTATGCCATGCCTTTTGCTCATGCTGTAGAGGCGGGAAGAGCCGCTCTAACAGGTAACTATAGTGAGATCATGCCCCATCTGTGGTGGGTGATTGGTTATGCAGTCGTTATTATGGCTGTTGCGATCATCATTTTTAAAAAGAAAATGAATAGTGACCAGATTTAAAAGAGAAAAGAAGTATTAAGTTATAAGGGAAAATGATAATTGTAAGCGAGGAATTACTGCGAATAGGTTCTAAACAAAAAGGAGAGTGTGTTTAACTAGATAACACACTCTCTTTTGATTCTCTAAAATAGGTTGTCAGGTTAATAATGAGGAAATAATTAATAAATTAAGCATAGTTCAAATAGTCAAGTTTTGATAATAGATATCAATTAGATATTGACAATAAATCTCAACTAGAATATACTAAATTTAAGAAAAATGAAAATTATTATCAAGATATAATTTTTATCAAAATAAAGAGGGTGATGATATGCCTTTAACAATGGCAGGTATCGGAGAAAGCAACTTGATTAAGAAAGTTGGCGGTAAAGAAGAAGTAAGGAGATTTTTAGAAAGTTTAGGCTTTGTTATGGGAGGTAAGGTAACAGTAATCTCCAAATTAGATGGCAATGTGATTGTCAATATTAAAGAATCAAGAGTAGCTCTTAATAAAGAAATGGCTAGTAAAATTTTAATATAGAAAGGACGTACTATGAAAACGCTAAAAGAAATGAAATGTGGTGAAACCATTAAGGTAGTTAAGCTTCATGGTATGGGAGCTGTCAAAAGACGTTTGATGGATATGGGACTTACTAAAGGAACAGAGGTTTATGTGAGAAAAGTAGCACCTCTAGGTGATCCTATTGAAGTAACAGTTAGGGGCTATGAACTGTCTCTTAGAAAAGCAGATGCTGAAATGATAGAAGTTGAATAAAGATAGCAGAGGTAGAAGGGAGTAATCAAATGTCAATTAAAATAGCACTTGCCGGTAATCCAAACTGTGGTAAAACAACATTGTTCAATGCTTTAACCGGCTCAAACCAATTTGTAGGAAACTGGCCTGGCGTAACAGTAGAAAAAAAGGAAGGTAAGCTTAAAGGGCATGAAGATGTCATTATCATTGACTTACCAGGTATATATTCTTTATCGCCATATACTTTAGAAGAGGTGGTAGCTAGAAATTACCTCATTAATGAAACGCCAGATGTAATTTTAAACATTGTAGATGGAACAAATTTAGAAAGAAATTTATACCTTTCTACCCAACTTATTGAACTTGGTATACCGGTAGTTATGGCTGTCAATATGATGGATATAGTCAGTAAAAATGGCGATCTCATACATATAGATAAGCTTAGTCAAAAATTAGGATGTCCAGTTGTAGAGATTTCGGCTTTAAAGGGTAAGGGGATTAGTGAAGCTGCTGAAAAAGCAGTTCAGCTAGCAAAAGGTAAAAAAGCAGTTCAAAGAGTCCATGAATTTTCTGCGGAGGTAGAAAATGTACTTACCCATATTGAAAGTAAAATAGCAGATGATGTAAAAGAAAATCAAAGACGATTTTTTGCTATTAAACTTTTAGAACGCGATGAAAAAATAAATAGTTTAATGAATAAAGTACCAGATGTATCTGTAGAGATTAATGGGCTAGAAGAGTCAATGGATGATGATACAGAAAGTATTATTACCAATGAAAGATACCTCTATATTACCTCTATGATTAGTAAGTGCTACGTTAAAAAGAATAGAGATCAACTGAGTGTATCAGATCGCATTGACCGCATTGTAACCAATAGATTTCTAGCACTTCCTATCTTTGCAGTAGTTATGTTTATCGTTTACTATATTTCTGTAACCACAGTGGGAACTATAGCCACTGATTGGGCCAATGATGGTGTATTTGGTGAAGGATGGCAGCTTTTTGGTATGACTATCCCAGGTATTCCAGTTATTATTGAAGCCGGCTTAAATGCTATAGGCTGTGCAGACTGGTTAAAAGGATTAGTCTTAGATGGTATAGTTGGTGGTGTAGGTGCTGTTTTAGGCTTCGTACCACAAATGCTTATTTTATTTATATTCCTTGCCTTCCTTGAGGCTTGTGGTTATATGGCAAGAGTCGCTTTTATTATGGATAGGATCTTTAGAAAGTTCGGTTTATCAGGTAAATCCTTTATTCCTATGTTAATAGGTAGCGGCTGTGGTGTACCAGGAATCATGGCATCACGTACCATTGAAAATGATCGTGATAGAAAAATGACAATCATGACAACGACTTTTATTCCATGTGGTGCAAAGCTTCCTATTATTGCACTTATAGCAGGTGCGTTATTTAATGGCGCATGGTGGGTGGCACCAAGTGCTTATTTTGTAGGCATAGCAGCTATTGTTATTTCGGGTATTATTTTAAAGAAAACAAAAATGTTTGCAGGGGACCCAGCTCCTTTTGTTATGGAACTTCCAGCATATCACTGGCCAACAGTCGGTAATATCTTAAGAAGTATGTGGGAACGTGGTTGGTCCTTTATTAAAAAAGCAGGAACTATTATTTTATTATCGACAGTCATTGTATGGTTTACTTCTAACTTTGGATTGGTAGATGGTAAACTAATCATGGTAGAAGATTTGCAAGATGGCTTTTTAGCAGATTTCGGCAAGCTATTAGCCCCTATTTTTGCTCCTTTAGGTTGGGGAGACTGGAAGTCATCAGTAGCAGCACTTACAGGTTTAGTAGCCAAAGAAAATGTAGTAGGTACCTTCGGAGTATTATATGGTTTCTCAGAAGTAGCAGAAGATGGAACAGAAATTTGGAGCACCCTTGCAGGCCAAATGCCAGCACTTGCAGCTTATTCTTTCTTAGTGTTTAATTTACTTTGTGCACCTTGTTTTGCGGCTATGGGAGCCATCAAACGAGAAATGAATAATAAAAAGTGGTTCTGGTTTGCAATAGGTTATCAAACTGGCCTTGCTTATCTGGCATCATTATGTATTTTCCAAATTGGTCAGCTCATCACCACAGGCGCATTTGGTTTAGGTACAGTAGTGGCTATTGCGGTAATACTCATGGTGATTTATCTAATAGTTAAACCTTACAGTAAAGTAACGAATAGCATACAAACAAATGATTTAAAAGGCTTATAATGTATATAGCAAGGTTTATGATTTAAACAAGAAGGGATGTGTGCATATGGGAACTTTTATAGTGGGCAGTATAGTTGTAGTCATTATGGGAATAGCTATTAGGAGCATTATTAAAGATAGAAAGAATGGCAAGGCGTGTGGCTGCGGTCAAAGTTGTAAAGGTTGCAGTGGACACTGCAATCATTAGAAGCAGGTAGCAAAGGAGACATCTATGAGTAGAGCATGCATTCAATTAGAAGAAATGACCCAAAAGAAATTGGCAAAGCAGTTAGCTTTTCAATGTGCCCCTTTATTAGTGGGCATTAAAGTTTCTAATATCTTTATTGTAAGTATAGAAGATGAAGAGCATGTCAAAGCATTATTTAAAGAAAGTAGGATTTCGTATGATATCCTTTTTAAATGTGAAAAAAGAATAGTGTTTTTCTTGTATCATAAAAAGCATTTACAAAAGCATCTTCTAGAAAGTAAACAACAGCAATTAATGAAGCAATTAGGATATGAGGAAAGTAGCCTAGAAGAAATTTTAAAACAAGTAGCAAGTAGGTATCAATGCTATATGAGTTTCAAACAACAATTCCCCCATGAACTAGGTATACTCCTTGGTTATCCACATGAAGACGTAAAAGCCTTTATAAAGAATGAAGGAAAAGATTGTTTATGTACAGGATATTGGAAAGTTTATTCTAACGTGAATCATGCTAAAAAAATATTTGAAAGCTATGATCAGGCAAAGCAAATGGTATTACAAATGGTTGCAAATGGTATGGATATTAAAGAGATTGTAGAAAAGTATCATGATAAGAAGCAAAGGCCATTGGCTGTTTAAGGTAAAAATAAAGAGGGTGGTAACAGACTGTATTTGAGGCTGTGTACCACTCTTTTAAGTTGGAATATTTAGGAAAATTAGCAGGAAAAGTTGCAAATGATTTGCAATAAGATTATAATAAGGGACAGTAGAGTATAGAAAGGAGGGGACCGAGGTGAGTGAAAAACATAAAAAGATAACAGTCATGCTAGGGTTATTGTTGATTGTTTGTATGTTATTTTCAATTGTGTATATTAATAAAGAAAATCATCATGATTGTACTGGCCAAGGTTGCCCTATATGTTTACAGATTCATGTAGCTAGAGATTTACTTAACAGTATTAAAGGGGCTGTGCTAGGTGCATTATTAATTCAACCATTGTGCCTTATTAGAGTACATATCCAAGCTGGCGTAGCAGTGAATCTTTCTCAGTCATCGCCTATAACCCTTAAAGTAAAACTTCTGAATTGAAATGATGGTGTTTAAACAAAGAGAAGAACCATATTAAATTTGGAGGGATAGAAATGAATAAAAAAAGAACAGCATTAGCGAGTATTTTTCTCATATCAACAATGCTTTTATTTGGCTGCACAAATAAAGAAGTATCTGGGCCTCAGTCAGACAGGTTAAATATCGTGACTTCAGTTTTTGCACCCTATGACTTTGTAAGACAAATTGTAGGGGATAAAGCGGAGGTGAGCATGCTGTTACCACCGGCGGCAGAAAGTCATTCTTATGAACCGACACCACAAGATATTATCAAGATTCAAAATTGTGATGTCTTTATTTATGGAGGTGGAGATTCTGATGCTTGGGTAGATGGCATATTAGAATCTATTGATAATAAAGATATGAAAGTTATTAAGATGTTAGAATGTGTTGAACTTGTAGAAGAAGAAATAGTGGAAGGTATGCAGCATGAACACGATGAAGAGGATGAACATGCTAAAGCAGATGAACATGATGAAGCGGATGAACATCAAGATGAAGAAGCTCACCAGGAAGAACATGAGGAAGATCATGATCATGAAGCAGTTGAATACGATGAGCATGTATGGACCTCACCTAAAAATGCTATTAAGATTGTAAAGGCCATCGAAGCGGCTGTTATTGAAGCAGATGAGATAAATAAAACTGATTATGAAGAAAATACATCAGCTTATGTAAAACAATTACAAGATTTAGATGCAGCCTTTGAGAAAGTAATTGCTAGTGGTAAAAGAAAAGAAGTCATTTTTGCAGATCGCTTTCCACTACGTTACTTTGTAGAAGAATATGGGCTTAGCTATTATGCAGCTTTTCCAGGGTGTTCTACAGATACAGAGCCTAGTGCAGCAACAGTTGCCTTTTTAATTGACAAAGTGAAAGAAGATCAAATACCTGTGGTATTTCATATTGAGTTATCTAATGAAAGGATGGCAGATACCATTTGTGAGGCTACAGGAGCTAAAAAGCGCCTATTTAATGCTTGTCATAATATCACTAAAGAAGACTTTGAAAAGGGTGTTACCTACTTAGATGTGATGAAAGCTAATGTAGAAACCATTAAGGAGGCACTCAATTAAATGGCACTTATAACATGTAAAGAAGTGAAAATGGGATACGAGGGGAAGATCATATTAGACAATGTCAATTTTACTGTTAATCAGGGTGATTACCTCTGCATTATTGGAGAAAATGGTTCAGGGAAAAGTACATTGATGAAAGGCTTATTGAAACTTAAGTCAGCCTTAGGAGGGAAGATTGGTTATGGAGAAGGATTAGTAGCTAATCAAATTGGTTATTTACCACAACAAACAGATATTCAGCGTAATTTCCCAGCTAGTGTATATGAAGTTGTTTTATCTGGGAGGCTTAATCAGTTAGGCTGGAGACCTTTCTTCAACAATAAAGACAAAAAAGTAGTACTAGAAAAAATGGAATGGATGGGCATTAAGCATCTTAAAGGTCAGAGTTTTCAAGAACTATCAGGTGGTCAACAGCAAAGAGTTTTGTTAGCAAGAGCACTTTGTGCAACGCAAAAGTTATTATTACTAGATGAGCCGGTAGCAGGCTTAGACCCAGTTGTTACAGCTGAAATGTACGACCTTATTAAGACAATTAATGAGAAACATGATATTACAGTTATTATGATCTCTCATGATATAGAAGCAGCTGTTAAGTATGCTTCTCATATATTACAGTTAGGTAATAAGCAGCTGTATTTTGGAACAACGAAAGATTATTTAAATAGTGATATAGGAAGAACTTTTGTAGGAGGTGGAGCCAATGCTTAGTACCTTATCAGAAATGCTAGCTTATCCATTTTTAGTAAGAGCACTCATTGTAGGGACTTTAATTTCCCTATGTGCAGCCCTCTTAGGTGTAAGCTTGGTGCTCAAAAGATATTCTATGATTGGAGATGGCTTATCTCATGTAGGTTTTGGAACCTTAGCTATAGCCACAGCTCTCAATATGGCTCCCTTACAGCTGACTATACCAGTGGTTGTGCTAGCTGCCTTCTTTTTACTACATTTAAGTGAAAGTAGTAAGATAAAAGGAGATGCTGCTATTGCACTGATTTCAAGTGGTTCTTTAGCAATTGGGGTAATGACCGTTTCACTTACAACAGGCATGAATACAGATGTATGTAACTACTTATTTGGGAGCATTTTATCCTTAAGTCAAGCGGATGCAACCTTAAGTATTTATTTATCTATAGCAGTTCTTGTTTTATTTGTCATTTTTTATGTACGTTTATTTGCCATTACCTTTGATGAAACCTTTGCAAGGGCAACAGGTACTCATACAAAAGCTTATAATATGGTAATCGCATTTTTAACAGCTATTACTATTGTATTAGGGATGAGAATGATGGGAGCCTTGCTTATTTCAAGTCTTATTATTTTCCCTGCTTTAACAGCTATGAGGGTGTGTAAGAAATTCTTATCGGTAGTAATCTGTTCGGCTATGATCTCGTTAGTTTGCTTTGCAACTGGAATGGTGATTTCTTATGAATTTGCTACACCATCAGGTGCTAGTGTGGTTTCTGTTAATATTGTTATGTTCTTAGTATTCTCAATGATTGGTATGATTAGAGGAGGGGTAAAACGATGAAAGAAGCAATACGTATAGTAACAATAGTACTGGGGCTTTCTTTCATCATGACAGGGTGTACTACTAATGAAACACTTAGTAAAGACCAAGGAAGTAAGACTCAGAAAGAGCAAGAAGCAGCAGAAGAAATCATATTACCCAGTGAGAATACGAACACAAGTGATATTGTTAGTGATGAGCAAAAAAGTGTATCCCCTAGTGAGAATGATGTGACAAGTATAAATGAAGATGTAGAGGTATTAGAAATTACAGAAAAAATGTATGTGAGCTATGTGAATGAGATTTATACTAATACAGCTGAATATGAAGGGAAAAATATTAAATTAGAGGGTATGTTTACTTCTGCTTATGATGAAAGTACCAAGCAAACCTATTATTTTGTTTACCGAACAGGTCCAGGCTGCTGTAACAATGATGGGAGTATGTGTGGCTTTGAATTCACTACTAGTGACACAATACCTGAGGAAAATGATTGGATAGAAGTTATTGGTACTTTAGAGAGCTATGAGGAAAATGGCTATACGTATCTTACTTTAAGAGATGCAGAGGTAACTATTAAAACTGAACGTGGGCAAGAGGTAGTTTATCAATAAAAGCAAGGCACTTGTGAAAAACAAGTGCCTTTTTATGCGTAAAAATAGATGGCGCATATTTTCTTCAGAAAAATACATGAGTTTGATAGATAGAGGTAGTAACAGGTATAATAAAATAAGTACATATTGGGTTAAAGTATTCTGGATAAAAGAAATGGGGAAAAGTATGAAGTATAGATATGTAGTAGATTATAAAGAGGACAAGGTTTTAAGAGAGAGCTTTAATACATTGGCTATAAAAACATTTGATATTAACTTTAATAGTTGGTATGAAAAAGGACTTTGGGGAGATCAATATATTCCTTATTCCTTAGTGGATCATAATAAGGTGATTGCTAATATTTCTGTTAATCTTATGAGATTTCAGCAAGATGGCATAGCTAAGAATTATATTCAACTAGGTACAGTTATGACAGACGAAGCATATAGAGGCCAAGGACTAAGCAGATTTTTAATGGAACAAATACTAGTGGAGTATAAAGATAAAGTAGATGGTATCTACTTGTTTGGTAATGATAGTGTATTAGAATTTTATCCTAAGTTTGGATTTAAGCCAGCAAAGGAGTATCAATATAGTAAAAAGGTTTGTACGAAGGGCAATATGAAGACAGCCCAAAAGGTTGATATGTCAGAATGCAGTAACTGGGAAAAATTATTTACAGCTAGTAAAACAGCAGAACTAAATGGTAGATTAGCTATGAGCAATCAAGGACTATTAGGTTTTTGGATAACAGGCTATAAGAAAAATAGCATTTATTATATGCCAGAACAAAAGGCCTATGTTATAGCAGATATAGAAAATGAGGTACTAACACTCCACGAAATTTTTGCAGGTCAAAGATTAGCATTAGATGAGGTAATTACTGCTTTTGGCAGTGGTATTAAAGAAGTGATATTAGGATTTACACCTTATGAGATTGGAGGGTATACAATTAAACCTTATCATGAAGAGGATTGTACCTTGTTTATTATAGGAGACAACTTAAAGATTGTTGAGGAACAAAAGCTAATGTTTCCAACAGTATCACATGCATAGTTTTATAAGTATTATTGAACTAATAATGAACAGAATGATATAATTAGCAATATAGAATGTTTAAATTAATATTAAAAACGATGAGTTATTAAAGAGAAAGGAGAATTTTTATATGAGAAGATATGTTATTTGTGCATAGCAAGGGCTATTGCAGATTAAATTATGAAAAAATAGCCGTTGCTATTCCTAAACAATATTAATTTTTAGGAGGGCACAATGAGCTATAAGAAAGCTGAGGCAGTATTGCCAAATGAATTATTAGAGATGATACAAGAGTATATAGATGGGGAGTATCTTTATATTCCTAAGAAAGAAGAAAATAGAAAAATATGGGGAACCAATACTTCTATACGACAAGAACTTCAACTCAGAAATCAGCAAATCTATGCTGATTACAAAAAAGGAATATCTCCTCAAAAGCTAGGGGAGAAGTACTATTTGTCCTTAAAGAGTATTCAACGTATATTATTACAAGAGCGTAAAAAAAATGTATGAAAAATTATTTAGAGCAGCCAAAAGAAAGTAGTTCATGGCTGCTTTTACTATGGAGAAATGAAAGGAGCACCTATGATTATTTTAATAGGCGGTGAAAGTCACACTGGAAAAACTTTATTGGCACAAAGACTGCTTGAGAAGTATCACTTTCCATATACAAGTCTTGATCATATAAAGATGGGCTTAATTCGAGGGGATAAACATTGTGATTTTACAGCACTTGACTCAGATGATGTGATAGCTGAAAAGTTGTGGGGCATTGTTAAAGGGATGATTCAAACCTGTAGGGAGAATAAGCAAAATATCATTATTGAAGGATGTTATTTACCAGTGGAGAGGGTAAAAGAAGTTCTAGGGGAGGAAGTTATTGCATGCTATTTAATTTTTTCAAAGGATTATATTAGAAATCATTTTGATAAAGTACTAGAATATGAAAATGTTATTGAGCAAAGGAACTATCCAGAAGAAAGAAGTATAGAAACATTTATAGCAGAACATCAAAGGTTGAAAGCAAAGTGCATAGCCCATAGGGTTAAATATATTGAAATTACTGATGATTATAAAAGTGAGATAAAAGCTGCTTATGATTACATTGAAAGTAGTATGAAGCTAGAGTTAAGAACCTATGAGGAAGCAGACCTTACTGAAATTGGACAATTATTTTATGATACTGTTCATACAGTTAATGCTAAAGACTATTCCAAAGAAGCTCTAGATGCCTGGGCAAGTGGAAATATAGATGAGGTAAAATGGCATCAATCCTTACTGAGCCACTATAGTATTATTGCAAAATTGAATGATAAAATTGTTGGATTTGGAGATGTTGAAGGTAATTACCTCGATCGCTTGTATGTACATAAAGATTATCAAAATCGAGGTGTTGGTAGAGCTATTACAGAAAGATTAGAAGACTATGCAAAGCAAAATAAAGAAACCACTATTACTACATATGCGTCTCTTACAGCAAGACCATTTTTTGAGAAAAGAGGCTACCTAATAATAGAAGAGCAGCAAGTTAAAAGAAATGATGCATTACTTAAGCGTTTTAGAATGGTAAAAGAGCTATAGATAAGTTATTAATCAAATAAAAGAGGTCATATTCAGTCTGAAGAATATGGCCTTTTTACACTGTGAGAGAAAACCTTAAATGGAAAAGTATAGGAGATATGACATCCGTTTTTTGTAAAAGATTCAAGTTAAATGTTAAATTTATGTTAAATAATAGGTTTTTAAGTAAAATTTCAGTAAAAAAACTTGTGTTTTATCATATATATGAATACAATAAGTGAGGAGGTGGAGAAAAAATGGCGACTATAAAACAGATTTCTGAAATGGCTAATGTATCTATGGCGACTGTGTCAAGAGTACTTAATAAGGATGAAACAATTGCTGTTAGTGCAGAGGTAAGAAACAAGATTTTTGATATTGCCCATGAACTCCAATATATTCCACCCAAAAAACGTCGCATGAAAGCCGAAAAAGGCATTACTATTGGCATTGCAGATTGGCATATCATTAGAAAAGATGCCCACCATGTTAAACTTTCAGATTATGTTGGAATCGCAAGTAGATTTTGCACAGATCCAGTAGAATTTAAAAGGATGACATATGGTGAAGACATACAAGTAGATGGCATTATTGCTTTGGGACGCTTTTCAGAGGAAGAAGTACTCTATCTTAAGAAACAAAGCTATATGATTTTGTTTATTAATTCAGATAGACAAGATTATAAATATGACCGAATCATTATGGATTATAATGAAGGACTTATGCAAATGGTGTCATACATACTAGATGAACAAAAGTATGAAAGTCTAGGCTACATCGGCGCGTACTATGAGCAAGATGGTATTGTGATTGGAAAAACACGACATGAAGCACTTGTGACGATTCTTAAAGATAAAAATAAATATCAAGAAGAGCAATTTTTTATTGGTGAATTCAGTAAACAAAGTGGTTATGAAATGGCAAAAAAAGCTATTAGAGCTAATCATCTAGCCAAAGCAGTCTTGTTAGGCAATGACCAAATTGCAGAAGGTGCTTTAGAAGCTTTTGAAGAAGAAGGTCTTAAAGTACCAGAAGATGTTAGGGTCATTATTTATAAAGATATCGAGACATTAAGATCAAAATATCCTAGCTATATAGCTATTGAAATGTTTCCAGACTTTGTATGGGAAACAGCTATTAAGCTTTTAATAGAGCGTATAACAGGGGCAAGAACAGAAACGATGACTGTCATCTTACCTTCTAAATTTTGTGAGGGTAAAGTTTAAACTAGTTTTTAAAAACGTAAGTTTTTAAATATATACTTTTTAAAATTCAAAATTCTAATTGATGGAGGGAACAATGAAAAAATTTGGATCAATGCTTATGGCAATGGCATTAGGAATGAGTATGCTTGTAGGGTGTGGAAGCGGCACAGCTAATACAGGTACAACAGGAACAGAAGAAGGCGCTAAAACAATTGATAAATTAACAGTTGCATTCGTACCTTCTAAAGAGCCAGCAGAAATTGTAACAGCAACAGAGCCTTTAAAAGGAATGTTAAAAGAAGAGTTAGCTAAAGAGGGATACAACGTAGGCGAAGTAGAAATTACTGTAGGGACAAGCTTTGAAGCAGTAGGAGAAGCACTTAGTGCAGGGACAGCTGATGTAGGTTTAATTCCAGGTGGAACATACGTATTATACGATGATGGAGCAGAGCCAATCTTAACAGCAACACGTGATGCATTAAGCATTGAATCTGATAATGCAAAAGACTGGAATGATAAAAAACCAACTACAGGTCTTGATGAACAAGTAACATTCTATCGTTCATTAATCATTGCAGGTCCATCAGAAAAAGGTCAAGAGCTTGCAGCTAAAGTAAATGCAGGTGAAGCATTAACATGGGAAGACCTTAACTCAGCAAACTGGAGCATGATGTCTACAACATCACCAGCAGGTTACATTTATCCATCATTATGGTTACAAGAAAATTACGGAAAAAGTCTTACTGATTTAGCAAGTGTAGTACAAGCAGATTCTTATGGTAGTGCAATGGCTCGTCTTGCATCAGGTCAACTTGATATCGTAGTTGGTTATGCAGACTTACGTCGTGACAATGAAGAAAAATGGACATCAGAATTCGGAAGAACAGCATCTATTTGGGACGAAACAAATGTAATTGGTGTTACACCAGGTATTTACAATGATACAGTAAGTGTAAGTACAACATCTAAAATTATGACAGATGAATTTAAAAAAGCACTTCAAAATGCATTTATCAATATTGGTAATACAGACGCAGGTAAAGAAGTTATTGCTATCTACAGTCACAATGGTTACCAAGTAGCGTCACCATCTGACTATGATAATGAACGTGCAGCTCAAAAATTAATTCAAGAACTTAATGCAGCAAAATAATAAGTCATATTAAGGTAATGGGTGAGTTTTTAACTCCCCATTATTTTTAGCGTAAAGATAAAAAATTGTACTAAAATAATAATGTTAACACTAGTTCACATTATTAAGGAATCTTATTAACAGAGGGAATGGAGCGTTATATGATTAAATTTGATAATGTAAGTAAAGTTTATCCAAATGGTTTTAAGGGACTTAAGAATGTTTCTCTTGAAATTGAGCAAGGTGAATTTGTAGCCATTATTGGCCTTTCAGGAGCAGGAAAATCGACACTTATTCGTACTATTAATCGTGTACATGATATTTCAGAAGGGACATTAACTGTAGACGGCACAGATGTAAGTACCTTAAAAGGCAAATCTCTTAGAAAATTCCGTAGAGGAATAGGTATGATTTTTCAATCCTTTAACCTTGTTACAAGAACAACCGTTATTAAAAATGTTTTAACTTCTAATATTCCAGATTTACCATTTTGGAGAGTACTACTAGGGTGTTATCCTCAGGAGCACAAAGTAGCAGCATTAGAAGCTTTAGATAAAGTAGGTATTTTAGACAAAGCGTATGTGAGAGTTGATCAACTTTCAGGAGGACAACAACAAAGGGTTGCCCTTGCCAGAACGTTAGCACAACATCCAAAGATTATGCTAGCAGATGAACCTGTTGCGGCCCTAGACCCTGTAACAGCAAAACAAGTTATGGATGATTTCAAGCGTATTAATAAAGAAATGAATATCTCAGTACTCATTAATATTCACCACGTAGATTTGGCACTTGAATATGCTGACCGTGTTATTGGTATTAGAGCTGGTGAAATAGTGTATGATGGTCCAAGTAAAGATGTAACTAAGGAAATCTTAGACCAAATTTATTGTGGACAGGAAATTGGAGTAATGGAGGAGAAAAATGAGTTGGTACGATAAAATTTTTCCACCTAAGAAAATCCTATTAAGCGATGGCAAAGAAGTACTAGAAAAACGTTCACGTATGCCGTTGATTATTTTATTATTAGTTATTGCAGGGGCTATTTCTGTTAAAATCACAGGCTTTAATTTATCAACTCTTATGGAAAGAGGAAATGAGTTCTTTGTTATTTTAAAGAAAATGTTTCCACCAGAAACAAGCTATTTAAGTGCCATTTGGAAGCCTTTATTTGATACCATTAAGATGTCATTATTGGGCTCAGTTGTTGGTGGCATCATGGCAGTACCATTTGCTATCTTAGCAGCAAGTAACATCGTGAGTAATAAAGTGCTTGTAAGTATTATACGTTTATTTTTAAGTTTAGTAAGAACAATGCCAACTTTAGTGGTTGCCCTAATTGCTACTTATGTATTTGGTCTAGGAACCTTAGCTGGAACAACGGCTATTGCCATCTTTACTTTTGCTTATATTGGAAAATTACTTTATGAGCAAATTGAAACAGTAGACATGGGAGCTTATGAGGCAATGGAAGCTATAGGTGCTACAAAGCTTAGAGCCTTTCTTGCGGCAATAGTACCACAAGTGCTACCAAGCTATATTGCTAACTGCTTATTCTGCTTTGAAGGAAATGTACGTTATGCATCTATTCTAGGATATGTAGGTGCAGGTGGTCTTGGACTTATTTTAAATGAAAAAATTGGTTGGAGAGAGTACAGCAGTGTTGGAATGATTCTTGTTACCCTATTTATAGCAGTTATGATTATAGAAGGTATCAGTCATTATCTGCGTAAGAAATTAACTTAATAAGGAGGGGAACGAGATGAATGCAGAAATTAAAAAACAATTAGAAAGACAACCTAAAACATGGGTTTTTCAAATCATTTGTGCACTTGTTTTTGTGATTCTTGTGGCTTGGTCTAGTAGTGCAGTTAAGTTTACAGGGCTAGCGCAAGGAGGCATGGATATTGCCAAAAATATTTTAGTTGGTATCTTTACGCCAGATCCAGAGCTATTATTTAACTTTACAAATCAAGGTGTACCGTATCTTTTATTAGAAACAATGTGTATTGCTTTCTTAGGAACAATTGTAGGAGCTATACTTGCTGTGCCAATTGCATTCCTTAGTGCAACAAACATTGTACCGAAGCCTGTTGCCTTAATAGGCCGACTTATTATCATGGCAGTAAGAACAATACCTGCTTTTGTATATGGGCTTATGTTCATTAGGGTAACAGGACCAGGTCCTTTTGCAGGACTTTTAACCATGTCTCTTTGTTCTATAGGAATGGTTTCAAAAATGTATATTGAATCCATTGAAGATATGGATATTAAAATATTAGAGTCATTAGATGCATGTGGATGTACTACCTTCCAAAAAATTAGATATGGGATTTTACCACAACTTATGCCAGACTTTGCATCAACTATTATTTATCGTTTTGATATGAACCTTAGAGATGCTACTGTTCTTGGACTTGTAGGAGCAGGTGGTATCGGTGCACCACTTATTTTTGCTATGAATGCCTATAGATGGAATGAAGTAGGTGCAATTCTAGCAGGTCTTATTATTTTAGTTTTAGTCATCGAATTTATTTCAGGTAAAATCCGTGTTAAACTGGCTAGGGGGTAAGGTGATTGGAAAGACGACTTAAAATTTATTATACATCAGATACGCATGGTTATCTTTTCCCTACAGACTATGTGAACAAAGAAGAAAAACCCATGGGCGTGTTAAGCTGCAGTAAGTCTTTTGAAAAAGATGGTAATACCCTTATTTTAGATGGAGGGGATACCATTCAAGGATCGGCTTTTGCTAAATATATGTGGGAAAATCAAGCAGATGGCTGTGCTATTTCAGAAGTCTTTAACACAGCAGGGTATGATTATGTGACACTGGGTAATCATGATTTTAATTACGATTATAAAGGTGCGCATAGATATCTTAGTCATTTAAATGCGGCGTGTTTACTTGCTAATGTCATTGATCATAAAGGGGAACTTGGGTTAAAGCCTTATGTGATTCATACCTTAGAAAATGGTTTAAAAGTAGGGCTGATTGGTCTTGTAACAGACTATGTATCTCTGTGGGAAAAGCCAGAGCACCTTCAGCATTTAGAAATATTAGATACCTTTGAAACAGCTCAACGTACCCTTGAAGAAGTACGCCCTTTATGTGATATAACTATAGGGATTTATCATGGTGGTTTTGAAGCAGATCTTCAAACAGGAAAAACCTTAGCTAAAGGCAAAGAAAATGTAGGCTATCGCATGTGTAAGGAATTAGCATTCGATGTACTTTTAACAGCTCATCAACATATGCCAGTAGAAGGCACAGAAATTCATGGAACTTACGTTCTACAACTACCTTCTAATGCAGTAAAGTATGCAAAGCTAGAAGTGGTTGTAGGTGAAAAAGGTAAAGTGATAACAGCGGATTGCCTGACTCCAGAATCAATTAGTTTAAATGAAGTACCAGAAGCCTTAGTAGAGATGCAGGAGCAAGTACAAAGGTGGCTTGACCAAAAGGTAGGACGTTTTTCTAAACCTATTGAACCACTAAGTAAGTTAGAACTAGCCCTTCAAGGTTCTAAGCTAGCTGACTTTTGTAATAAGGTGCAACTTGCACACACAGGAGCAGATTTTTCTTGTACAAGCCTAGGAAATAATCCAATTGGCTTTAATGAGGAAGTCACAACAAGAGACATTATGGCAGCTTATCAGTTTCCTAATACCATTAAAGTATTAGAAATCGATGAGGCAACTTTAAAGAAAGCACTAGAACGCTCAGCGCAGTATTATACTTTAAAAGGCGGCGAAATAGTTATTTCAGAGTGTTTTGTAAGTCCTAAGGTAGAGCATTATAACTACGATTTCTTTGCAGGCTTTAACTATACTTTTGATATTTCTAAACCAATAGGGGAAAGAGTGACAAGTATCACTGTGAACGGAAAACCTCTAGAAAATAGGAAATATACAATTGCTATGAGTGATTATAGAGCTACAGGTACAGGTGGCTATGAATTTTATAGTGAATGTCCATTAGTAAGAGAATATGGTGTGGATATTCAAGAACTAGTTATTGAATACATTCGTAGTCATGAGTGTATTAGGATAGATGATAAAATTAATTTTGAAGTTAAATTTTAAAAAGTATATATAAAAAAGCCTTGATTATACTTGTAGGCAAGTATAATCAAGGCTTTTTCTAGTTGATGATATGAAATATTTGATTTTGTAAACAAAAAATATTTAATTATAATAAAAAAATAATTATATTTAGCAATTAATGATATAATTAAATTATATTTATTTCAACATAGAGGAGGCTAGAATGTCCATATATATTTTACTTGTAGCAGCAATTATATTGATATGTGTAGTACTCAATAAAATGTCCAGTAAGCTAGGTATTCCTATGCTACTTGCATTTATTGTGCTTGGGATGCTATTTGGTTCAGATGGTATAGTAAAAATCCCATTCGATAATTATGGTATCGTAGAGCAAGTTTGTTCGATTGCTTTAATTTTTATCATGTTTTATGGAGGATTCGGAACCAGCTGGAAACAAGCTAAGCCAATTGCCGTTAATGCAGTACTCCTTTCGTCAATAGGTGTTATTTTCACAGCACTACTAACAGGTCTTTTCTGTTATTTCTTATTAGGATTTGATTTTCTTGAAAGTATGTTAATCGGAGCTGTTATTAGCTCTACAGATGCCGCATCTGTATTTTCTATATTGCGCTCTAAACGACTTAATTTAAAGGATAATACGGCTTCATTATTAGAAGTAGAAAGTGGGAGTAATGACCCTTGTTCGTATATGCTTACAGTTATTATTTTAGCCATGATGAGTGGAGACTTTAGTGGTGGTCAGCTTGCTTACATGGTTTTCGCACAAGTTGTTTATGGCATTACTATAGGAGCTGGGATTGCATTAATAGCAACTTGGTGTTTGACTAAAATTAAATTTGCAACAGATGGTTTTGACACCATATTTGTATTTAGCATGCCGCTTATTGCTTATGCAGCATCTACACTACTTGGAGGAAATGGTTATTTAAGTACCTATATTTTAGGTATTATTTTAGGGAATCAAGCGATACCTAATAAAAAATCATTAGTTTACTTTTTTGATGGTATTACAGGCTTAATGCAAATGTTAATATTCTTTCTTTTAGGCCTTTTATCTTTTCCATCTGAATTACCAAAAATCTTATTACCTTCATTAGCAATTGCTATCTTTGTAACTTTTGTTGCACGTCCATTAGCAGTTTTTGCTATTTTATTACCTTCTAAAGGAACAATAAATCAAAAGCTATTAGTTTCTTGGTCAGGGCTAAGGGGAGCAGCTTCAATCGTTTTTGCTATTATGGCTACTGTTAGTCCAACGTATATGAAAAATGATATTTTTCATATGGTATTCTTTATTGTTTTATTTTCAATCAGCTTACAAGGTTCTTTAATACCATTTATGGCTAAAAAACTTGATATGATTGATGATAATAGTAATGTTATGAAGACTTTCAGTGATTATTCAGATGAGGAGCCTATACAATTTATTAAACTTCCAATTTCAAAAAATCACTTATGGAGTGGTAAAAAAATAAAGGAGATTTCCTTACCCCCGGATATTTTACTTGTATTAATCATAAGAGGGAATAAACGAATTATACCTAAAGGGAGTACAACCATTCTCTCAGGAGATGTTATTATACTTAGTGCTCTTTCGTTGCAAGAGGATTTTGAAGCACATCTTACTGAAATGAAGATCGATAAAGATAATAATTGGATAGGAAAACCATTAGCAGAGATTACACTAGGACCAGAAAAATTAGTTATTGTGGTTAAACGTAATCATAAAGTTATCATTCCAAATGGAAAAACAATCGTTAAAGAAAATGATATTTTAGTGATTAGTCAATTGTAAGAATAGTCAAATGATAAGGCTTATATGTTATTGGTATTCATAATACATATAGATATTAATGGAATTCAAAAAAAGATGATTCCTGTACAATACAGAAATCATCTTTTTAGTGTTGTCTAATTTTTTTTATTCTCCTCTTTAGATAGAGGATACTTTAGTCAGTTGTATAGCTCTTTTGCGTCTACTATTTTGGTACAGAGTAGAAGCATCTTTTTGGAGAGATAATACGTTCTTCAGCTTTAAGTTCTTTGATTGCTTTATCAAGGTCTTTTTTCTCAGCACCAAGAGCAGCTGCTATATCGCCAGGTCTCATAGCCTCTGAATTAGATAGTAATTCAACAACTTTATCTTTTAATTCCATAGTCAATCACCTTTCTTTTAATACTAAAATGATATTGATAGCAATACTATAGCATAAGTTTAAATACTTATCAAATGATAATTATTCTTTCGAGTTTTTTAAGTCTATTGTCGTTAAACGAAATAATCATGTGAGGATTCCAAATGGAAAAACATGAATAGGAATAAATAACTTTCAAATAGAAAACCCTATTTTAAACAATGAAAATAGAGGAAAAAAGAATGATAATAAAAGTTTCAAAAGAAGATAAGATGTCAGAATCTCTATTAATTGGTATGCTACTTGCCTTTGTGGGAGGATATTTAGATATTTACTCTTATTTGGCAAGAGGAAAGGTGTTTGCCAATACACAAACAGGCAATTTAGTTTTACTAGGCTATAACATTGCACAAGGAGACATGAAAAAGGTTATTTATTACTTGCTCTCTATCTCAGCTTTTATAGTGGGGGTTTGGCTTGCTAAAATAATAGAGCACAAATTTAAGGGCGGAAAGTACTTTTATTGGCTTCACATGATATTAGTTATTGAAATAAGTACT
Source organism: Cellulosilyticum lentocellum DSM 5427 (assembly GCF_000178835.2). Lineage (GTDB taxonomy): Bacteria > Bacillota > Clostridia > Lachnospirales > Cellulosilyticaceae > Cellulosilyticum > Cellulosilyticum lentocellum. The sequence goes on along the minus strand of NC_015275.1, from coordinate 3,511,912 downwards.
TTATTTATGGTGATGCTTATTCCAGAAGGAGCCTTTAATGTACTAGCTAATATGATGCTATCCTTTGTTTGTGCTATGCAGGTACAAAGCTTTCGTAAGGTAAATGGTAAAGCTTACTCCACCGTTATGTTTACAGGTAATCTAAAGAATCTAGCAGAGCAGGCCTCTCATTACTATATAACCAAAGAAACCGAAGCACTAGAAGCTAGTCTTATTTATTTAAGCATTATAGTGATGTTTGTTATGGGAGGATGGTTGGGGGCACTGACAACTATAGAATATCATGTAAAAGCAGTTGGTCTTATTAATATTGTTTTAGCCATTGTTTTAATTCTCTTATACCAAGAAAAAAGAAAAATATAGCTCCTTATTTTACTTCATAAATAATAATAAGGTAGTCTTAAGAATAAGGTGGGTATAAGATGAGAGTATAAGTGTTAGGAGATTGAGGGTGAAATGAAGTGAGTTATGAAACGATGAGTGACTTTTTTACAGCCAGAGTAGAAGGATATGACGCACATATGCTAAAAAATGTTGGGGGATGTAAGGAAGGGTATAAAAAATTGGCAACCTTCATTCCTAGGAATACTGTCAGGCTTTTAGACTTAGGTTGCGGAACAGGTCTTGAGTTAGATGAGATTTTTAAAGTTTTACCCGGTGTAGAGGTGACAGGAATAGACTTAACAAAAGCTATGTTAGACAAGCTTAAGGAAAAACACCCTGATAAAGCATTGAAACTTATTCATGGCAGTTATTTTGAGTGTGATTTAGGAATAGAACAATATGATATAGCCATTTCTTTTCAGACCATGCACCACTTTTCTCATGAAGATAAAGTTCAGCTTTACACAAAAATTTATAAAAGTCTTAAGATGGGCGGGCAATATATTGAATGTGATTATATGGTGGAATTACAGGAAGAAGAGGATTACTGGTATAGCGCAAATGCTAAAGTAAGAGAAGAATTACATATTCCAGCAGGAGCATTTTATCATTATGATACGCCTTGTACTGTATCTAATCAAAAGAAACTCTTTCAATTGGCAGGATTCAGTCAGGTTAAAGAGGTATGGCGAAAAGAAAATACGACTATTGTAATAGGAAAAAAGCAAAAATAAAAATCTATTAATAAAGAACAAAGTTTTTAAGTAAGGAACCTAAGGTGCAAAGAAAATACTTTTCTGTTATAATGAATTCATATTATTACAATAGGGCAAATATGGATGAAAGTGTAAATAAACTAGTTTAGGATCAGGAGGAAACAGAAAAGATGCATAATGATATTTTATCAATAGGTAGCATTACTATTCATGGCTATGGGCTCATGATAGCAATAGGTTTTATGGTTGCATTATTAGTAGGTACATACAGGGCGAAAAAGAAGGGTTTAGATCCAGAGGTAGTCAGTAGCATTGCTATGCTAGCCATTGTATGTGGTTTTTTAGGAGCCAAATTATTATATGTCATAGTTGAATTTGATGATTTTCTTAAAAGTCCAATGGATGTTATTGGTTCAGAAGGCTTTGTTGTTTATGGTGGTATTATTGCAGGGGCGTTATCAGCCATTATTTATTGCCGTATAAAAAAAATCAGTTTTATGAGCTATTTTGATTTGATGATGCCATCTGTAGCGATTGCACAAGGTTTTGGAAGAATAGGATGCTTCTTAGCAGGCTGTTGCTATGGCATGGAAACTCAATCAATGCTAGGTGTGATATTCCCAGAGGGCAGTTTAGCACCAGCAGGTATAAAGTTATTACCAACCCAATTATTTTCTTCAGCTGGGGACTTCCTTATTGCAGGCATTTTGATTTGGTTTTCAAGTAAGTCAAGGTGTAAAGGAGATACAGGTGCACTTTACTTACTACTCTATGGGATTGGTAGATTTGCTATAGAATTTTTAAGAAATGATGAAAGAGGCATTGTGGGGATGCTTTCTACTTCTCAATTTATTTCTATCTTCTTTGTGATAGGAGCGCTGATTTTATTTTTAATCAATCATCGAAATAATAAAATGAATACAACGCTAGATGCTTAAAAGTAAGATAAGTAGATGGATTTTATTTAGATAAAATAGAAATAATAAGCCACAGTATTTCTTTCATGTAAAGAGAAACTGTGGCTTATTATTTTAATATCATTTATTTAGAAGGATATGAAATGTCCTAGTGGATGGTATAAGCTGATATACCATGTTCCATGGCATCAAGGCCTTTAAACTCTTCATCCGCATCTACACGAAGCCCAATAGTTTCAGAAAACAAAAAAATACTTGTAGAAAAAGATACAGTTGGATTATTTGTTAGTTTACCCTTGATAGGAAAGAAAAGTGATAATAAAATAAAACAAATCAAGTAGTTTATTTTACTTAAAAATTAAGGTAATCAGATAGTATTTTAACTAGAAAAATTAAAAATTTATTATTGATGGAGGTTCATTATGAATTACGGTTTTTTTGATGAAAAAAACAGAGAATATGTTATTACTAATCCTAATACACCAGCACCATGGGCTAACTATTTAGGTTCTCCTGAATATGGTGCTATTATTTCTCACAATGCAGGGGGCTATAGCTTTGTAAAAAGCGGGGCTAATGGTCGTATTTTACGTTATGTGTTTAACCAAGAAGATAAACCAGGCCGTTATATTTATTTAAGAGATGATGAAACAAGTGATTATTGGTCAGCTTCTTGGCAACCTGTAGGTAAGAGTCTTGAGACCTATAAAAGTGAATGTCACCATGGAACAGCTTATACTAATATTAAAGCGGATTACTCAGGGATTCATTCAGAAGCCTTATACTATGTGCCACTTAACAAGACTTATGAAGTATGGCGCTTAAAAGTAACCAATACTAGCGACAGGCCTAGAAATCTTTCAGTATTTGGTTATGCAGAATTCACTAACGAAAACAACTATGAAAATGACCAGGTTAACCTACAATATACATTATTCATTACACGTACATACTTTAAGGGCAATAAAATTCTTCAAACGATTAATGAAAACTGTCACAAAGGCTGCAATGGTAGCAATCGTAAAGAACGTTTCTTAGGTTTAGTTGGCTCAGAAGTAGCTTCTTACAATGGTGATAAAGCCAGCTTTTTAGGACGTTACCGCAGCTATGGAAATCCTATTGCAGTAGAAAAAGGAGCTTGTGATAATGTTCTTAACTACAATAGCAATGGTTGTGGTGCACTTCAAACGAAGATTACTTTAGCACCAGGAGAAACCAAAGAAATGGCCTTTGTACTTGGTCAGTATAATGATGAAGAATCAGCAGCTATTTTATCAAGTTATGAAAATTTAAGTAAAGTAGACCAAGAGCTTGAAGAACTTAAAGCTTACTGGCATGGTAAACTTAGCAACCTTTATGTGCAAACACCAAGCAGTGAATTTAATAATATGATTAATACATGGAATGCTTATCAATGCTTTATTACCTTTATCTGGTCAAGAGCAGCATCTTTTATCTACTGTGGCCTAAGAAATGGTTATGGTTACCGTGATACCGTTCAAGATATTCAAGGAATCATTCATCTTGATCCAGAAATGGCTAAAGAAAAAATTATCTTTATGCTTTCAGCTCAAGTAGATAATGGTGGAGGTTTACCACTAGTTAAATTTGATCATAATGCAGGACATGAAGATACACCAGATGACCCTTCTTATGCTCAAGCAACAGGTCATCCTGCATACCGCGCTGATGATGCACTTTGGTTATTCCCAACCATTTTAAAATACATTGGTGAATCAGGAGATAAAGATTTTATTAATGAAGTGATTCCTTATGCTAATAAAGACGAAGGAACAGTTTATGATCACTTAAAGAGAGCGATTAACTTTTCAATGGAACGTCTTGGAGCACATCATATGCCAGCTGGTTTACATGCCGATTGGAATGACTGCTTAAGACTGGGTAAGAAAGGAGAATCTTCTTTCGTAGCTCTTCAACTTTACTATGCCATGAGTGTACTTCGTGACTTTGCATCAGACTTAAATGACACAGACTATATTGCTTACTTAGATGAAGTTCAAAAAGTTTTAGGTGATACAATCCAAGAAAATTGTTGGGAGGATGACCGCTTTATCCGTGGATTTAAAGAAGATGGAGAAGTGATTGGCTCTAAGAAAGATCCAGAAGCAAGCATGTGGCTAAATCCTCAATCTTGGTCAGTTATCAGTGGTCTAGCAACAAAAGAACAAGCAGAGAAAGCTTTAGAATCAGTTTATAGGGAACTTAATACTAAGTATGGTGCACGTGTTATGGCACCATCTTATAAAGATCATGCCTTTGACGGTGCCCTTGCCTTACTTTTCAATGGTTCAACTAAAGAAAATGGTGGTATTTTCTCACAACCTCAAGGATGGATTATCCTAGCTGAAGCTTTAATGGGGCATGGCAATCGTGCTTTTGAGTACTTTATGGAAAGCTCACCAGCTGCTCAAAATGACAATGCAGATGTACGTATATTAGAACCATACGTACATGGTCAATTCACAGAAAGTGTTGAAAGTCCATTTGAAGGACGTTCACATGTACACTGGTTAACAGGTACAGCTTCTACTGTGATGGTAGGCTGTGTAGAAGGTATTCTTGGCCTTCGTCCTGACCTTGACGGTATTAAATTAGAACCAGCTATTCCAAGCGATTGGAAGACATTCACTATGGATAAAGTATTCCGTGGTAAGAAGTTACACATTACAGTTAATAATCCAAGTGGAGCTGAAGGTGGCTATAAAGCTTGTTACTTAAATGGAGATAAATTAGATAGCAATTATATTTTTGCAGCAGCGCTGAAAGATGAAAATGAAATTATTTTAGAGATGTAATAGAATGAAATACCACTCAAGTTATAAGCATGGATGACTTGGGTGGTATTTTTTGTTGAAAAGGTAATAGAGTATCTCATTTGGATACAAGCAGCTATTGACTAAAGTTGTATACTAATAACGTAAGTTAGAAGTATGATTTGAAGGGAGGAAGAGCAAATGTGGATGATTTTTGCATTTGGTTCAGCCTTGTTTGCAGGGCTTACAGCTATTTTAGCTAAGTGCGGCATTAAGCATACAGATTCTAATGTAGCTACAGCCCTTAGAACAATAGTTGTTTTATTCTTTTCTTGGATGATGGTTTTTATAGCAGGAAAGCAAGGAGAATTAAGTGCCATTGAAAGTAAAACCTTGATTTTTTTAGTATTATCAGGAGTGGCAACAGGAGCCTCATGGCTTTGTTATTTTAAGGCCTTACAGGTAGGAGATGTTAATAAAGTAACGCCTATTGATAAGTCTAGTACCATATTAACCATGTTATTAGCTTTCATTTTATTAGGAGAGCCAATAACATTCATCAAGTTAGTAGCCATGTTTTTAATTGGTGGTGGGACGTATTTGATGATTCAAAAGCAGGAAGGGGTTACAAAGGAGTCAAAAGGGAAATCTTGGCTTGCCTTTGCCATTAGTTCGGCTATTTTTGCCAGTTTGACCTCTATCTTGGGTAAAGTAGGTATTGAAGGTATAGATTCTACACTAGGAACAGCTATACGTACCATTGTCGTTTTAGTGATGGCATGGCTTGTGGTATTTATTACAGGAAAGCAACATACCATTAGAAAAATTGATAAGCAAAGTTGGCTATTTATTATTTTATCAGGTTTTACAACAGGAGCTTCGTGGCTTTGCTATTATAGAGCGCTCCAAACGGGTCCAGCCAGTGTTGTAGTACCTATTGATAAACTGAGTATTTTAGTAACCATTGGCTTTTCTTATGTTGTATTTCGTGAAAAGCTTCATAAAAAATCAGCATTGGGACTTTTCTTTATTGTAATAGGAACTTTAGCTTTATTATTATAAGTAGGTAAAAGAAAGTAGCTAATAAACAACTGGGGGACAAAAGCAATAATAAACTAAAAGACTAACAAAGAAATGGGGCGATGAGATGATACAAGATTTAAGCTCACATCACTTTCAAAATGAATATAGTTATAATGCACCAGTTCAAGGAGATATAACTTTTATATTTGCAGGAAGAGATGTACTTGTAAAAAAGCATGAAGGAGAAATAACTTTCCCCAAATATGAGGATTTAGCACATAAGGAAGTTAAATTCATTTATTTATTTACCATAGATGATGCGCAGTATTATTTAGCAGATATAAAAGGGCAACAAATCATAGAGGGCTATAACTTTGAAAACATTAACTTATTACGAACGCTTAAGCCACAACATGTAGCCTTTGCAGCTGTCACAGCATATCATTTATTTAATTGGTATAGAACGAATCAATTTTGTGGTTGCTGTGGTAAACCTATGGTACATAGTGGAATGGAAAGAGCCCTATGCTGTAATGCCTGTGGCAATGTGGTTTATCCTAGAATTTCGCCAGCAGTTATTGTAGGTGTAACTGATGGCAATAAACTGCTTATGACTAAATATGCAGGACGAGATTATCAAAAATATGCTCTAGTAGCTGGTTTTTGCGAGATTGGTGAATCAGCAGAAAAAACCATAGAACGAGAAGTCATGGAGGAAGTGGGACTTAAAGTAAAGAACATTCGCTACTACAAAAGTCAACCATGGGGTTTCGCAGGTGATTTGCTTTTAGGCTATTTTGCAGAAGTAGATGGTAGTAACGAAATTAAGCTAGACGAAGAGGAATTATCAGAGGGCGTTTGGATGGAAAGGGAAGCTATTTCGCCAGAAGGTGATGGTATCACTCTTACTTCAGAAATGATTTTACACTTTAAGAATCACATGAAATAGTCAAGAACTACAGATTCTTATTTTAATAGAAAACAATATACCAAAGAAAAGTGGCTTTTAAAGGAAAGCCACTTTTTTAGTGAGCAAAATATTTCCATGTCTAATTCTGATTAAGTAGTGAAGTAGTTCCATTGATTGACCTACAAGGGACTCAAGTGAATGAACCTCTTTACACCCAAGAAAAGTTAAAAAGGAGCAAATTGATAAAACGAGTAAAATGATGTAAAATGGGTGAATATGTAGAATGAGGAGGAAATATGAAGAAGGTAAAATTATATCATAACTTTATTAAGCGTAATGTTTTTTATCTCTTATTAAGCTTATCTCTTATAGGAATGACAGGTTGTAATACTAATCCGTCACAAAATCCATCAGTAAAAGTGGCAGGAGAGGTGGAACAAACCCCTACTCCAACCCCTACTCCACAAGAAGAAATGCAGGCTGGTCCTGTAGCAACTGAGGTGCCTCAGGAGCAGATGCCGCAGGAAAAAGTAACCGAAGCTGAGATTCATTTTATAGATACAGGGAATTCAGATGCTATTTTAATTATGGCAGAAAATCAGGCGATGCTTATTGATGGAGGAGATAATGATGATGAGCAGCGTGTTGTTAACTATCTTAAAGAGCAAGGAGTTAGTGAGCTAGAGTATGTTATAGCCACCCATCCTCATGCAGATCATATTGGTGGTCTAGATGCTGTCATTGAATCTTGTAAAGTGAAACAATTACTAGTAGCTAATGGTGACGCTGAGACTAAGACTTATACAGACTTTATTAAGGCAGCCATGAATAAAGGATTAAGTCCAAGTGTGCCTCTAGAAGATAGTAAGTTTTCATTAGGTAATACTTACTTCACTATTATGAATACCTATGGTGCAAATGATACAAACAATCAATCTTTAGTCATTGAATATGTCAATGGTGAAGATAAGATTTTACTTATGGGAGATGCAGAAAAAGAAGTAGAAGAAGCGCTTTTACCAAAGCTTTCAAAAGTAGATTTATTAAAAGTAGGGCATCATGGTTCAAGCAGTAGTACAACTGAGGAATTCTTACAAAAGGTTAATCCAACTTACAGCGTCATCTTATGTAGTGCAGGGAATAAATATGGTCATCCACACACAGAAACCATGATAAAGCTACAAGGTACAGAGGTACATAGAAGCGATGAATGTGGTACCATTATTTTCAAATCAACAGGAAAAGGCTTAGTAACCGATTGTAAAATAGGAAGCTACACATCAGGAAGTGATACTAAAGCCAACCTACCTCAAAGTGACACCTCAAGTGATACGACATCAAAACCTGACAATTCAAATGCTACTACGGAAACTACTACCAATCCAAGCATGGAGAGTACAGAGGTAGTTTATTGGACACCAAAAGGAAAAAGTTATCATACAACTAAGGGCTGTTCCGCGTTAGCTAGGAGTAAAACAATCTTAAGTGGAACGATCAGTGAAAGTGGTAAATATGACCCTTGTGATAGGTGTCATTAATAGAATAAAAAGATAATGTATAGAACTGATTTAAGAAGCTATGATGATTCTTAAGTCAGTTTTTTATTTGTTGCCACTCTGTTGTTCCAAATATTCAGCCTAATATTTACTTATTGTGTCAGCTATATTAAGATTAGCTTAAGTGAATGTTAGTTTTGGGATATTTAAATTAAAAGACTTAAGATATATTGGAAATATGGTCATAGAGATAAAGTAATTTAAAAGAGGTGGTCATATGAATAATAGTATTTGTAGAAGCGCATTAGATAGAGAATATAAGCTATTATCTCAATTAGCATATGAATCCGAGGCATATTGGCAATATAATCAATCTTACATGGATATATTTAAAGAAAAATACAATATAACAGTAGAGTGGATTAAGCAATATGAAGTACGAGTATTAGAGGTAGAAGGTGAAATTGCAGGTTTTTGGGGAGCTAAACGATATAAAGAAAAACTTGAGTTAGAGTATTTTTATATAGAAGTAGGGCATATCGGTAAAGGCAATGGTAAACTTCTGTGGAAGGATTTATTAAGTTGGTGTAAGGCACAAGGCATTTTAGAAATGGAGTTTGTAACAAGTGAGCAAGTGATACCTTTCTATGAAAAACAAGGAGCAAAAGTTATAGGAAGGGTAAGCTCGGAGATAGATGGAAGAGCTATTCCTTTATTAAGATGCAAGCTAGAATAGAGAGTGTGATTGATAAGTAGATTACATATAAAAGAGGGGGATAATAAGATGTTAAGACTAAGACCATTTAAAATGAGAGATGCAGCTTATTTAGTGAACTGGCTAAAAGATGAAAGAAGTTTCAAAATGTGGAGTGCAGATAAGTTCGACTATCCTTTGTCAGTAGAGCAACTAAAAAATTATAAAGAGAAGTATGAAGAGGATGAATTCGGCTGGATTTTTGTAGCTTTAGATGATAAGGGAATACCAGTAGGACACTTTTTGATGAGGATGGCAGATTATGAGAAAAATAGTGTACATCTTGGCTTTATTATAGTGGATCCTAATATTAGAGGAAAAGGCTATGGCGTAGAGATGGTAAGTTTAGGGGTGAAATATGCTTTTGAAATACTCAAAGTAAAGAGAGTGACTTTAGGCGTATTTGATGTAAATCCAGTGGCAGAGGCCTGCTACAAAAAAGTTGGATTTATTACAGAAACTTATCACAAAGATATTTTTACTTATGGTGATGAAAAGTGGGGAATATTTAGTATGGCTATTTGTCGGTGATTTAATTTGGTTATTTGAGCGTAATTGAGAGAGGCGGATTATCATCATAAATGCAGGACAAATTTCAATTTAGTTAGAATAAGCAACAACAATTTATTACAAAAGGGGATGAGGTAATGAAGAAGGTACGAAGGGGAGCACTTATTTTTGGCATCATTTTGTTAAGTGTTATACTAGCTATTATAAGTCATGCTATTTTACCAGCAGATTTGAACTTGGCAGAACTAAATAGTCTATTAGTAAAGGAATTTGGTTTTCCAGTAGTGGCTTGCTTATATTTTCTTGTGCTTTATTGCCACTGTAGTATGAGTATTTTTCGTTATGGAAAAGAAGCAAGCTTAAATAAATGGCAGATTGGTGTGCGTTTTGGTCTTGCTTTTGGACTTTTATATCAAGTAGGAATGCTGGAAATTACTCCAGATCTAACTTCTTTTACCCTGGAATTTGTAAAGCACCAATTTTTAATAGGATTAGGAGATTTCTTACCAGTACTCATACTTTGTGTATTACTAAGCTTATTATTGGAGCGGAAAGAAAATAATAAAAAATGTTTACTACCCCTAGAAAAGAAAACAGTAACAGTGATCGTGATTGCACAAGCCTTCTTTTTAGAACGTATTGTAGGTTATGAAATAGGAATAGTGGATAGTGCTTATGAAGCATGTAAGTGGCCTTGTGTTTTTTGGAATGTGGTCATGGGTATAACCTTTGGGGTTAGTTATGTTTTATTATTACCTATTTTTCAGCAGTATAAAAATAAAGCCATTCATCTAATGGGAGTAGCAATAGGATTAAACTGGCTATGGTTTAATGGGTTTATAGTACTAGTAATAGAAGGGACTTTAGGTGTTATGCTTATAAGGGGACTATTAGATGTAGGAGTCTTAGTATTAGTAACCTTTTTACTAGAAAAAGGTTACTTAAGAGATGAGTTGGAAATACAATTTTAGTAATGATAGTAGGTAGAAAGTGTTTGATAAGATTAGACTTATAGATACTTTAGTAGAATTAAAAATAAATAAGTCGGATAACTAGTAATAGATAGTTCTCCGACTTATTTAGATGCTTTATATTTCAAGTTCTGCTACCAATTCAGGCTTAAGAATGCCTAGAATATTGCTACGATGAAGAGCATTTTCTGGACAATGATCAATAGCATAAGTGCCTATCAATCTTGTATTTTTCCTGGATGAAGGATAATTACCTTCAAAAGAACATTTAAAAAGCTGATAAGCAGGCTGTTGACTTCCAGGAGCTAGACAATCTGGCTTAATAACGAGTATCTTACCAGTAAAATTAATATAGTGAGTACAGGGAATACAGTCGTCCATGGTATAAAAGCTTGTTTTTACATTTTCCATTTTCATAATATCACCGTACTTATAAAGCTGCTTAATATATGTTTATGCAATAAGTTAAAAAATATTAGATGTATAATTGATAAATACCCTTTCTTAGATGATGGAGATGACTAAAAAGTATGTATTTATTCAAGAACTCTAGGTAAGACTATAATAAAGATAAGAATGTTATATAATGTTGAGACGGACATTTAGCTATAGTTAAATATAATGGATAATGAGGCTATATCTTTTGTATATAATACCCCCTAGAATAATGAGGTAGCATTCTAGAGGGTAATTTATTATTTTGTATAGTTATCGAAGTAACCTTGAATGAAGATGATAGGAGTACCTTTATCACCACTTCCACTAGTTAAGTCTGAAAGTGAACCGATAAGGTCTGTTAATCTTCTAGGAGTAGTACCTTGAGCTGCCATGCTGCCTACAAGATTAGCTTCTTTATTACGAATATAATCAGAAATAGCTTCTTTAAGGGCATCACCGCTTAAATTAGCGAAGTCATTATCAGCTAAGTATTTAAGCTTAACTTCATTAGGCTGACCATCAAGTCCTTTTGTATAAGCAGGAGAAACAACTGGATCTGCTAATTCCCATATCTTACCTACAGGATCTTTGAAAGCCCCATCGCCATAAATCATAACTTCTACTATTTTACCAGTTTTTTCTTTAAGCATAGTTTGTATACGGTCTACTACACTTTGGCAGTCACGGGGGAAAAGCTTTACAGTTTCTTCTGTAGCTTTATTAGAACCAAGAAGACCATAAGCTTCGTTATAGCCACTTCCGTCCATAGATGTACATAGAATATCATCTAAGCCATAAATCGTTTCTGCTCCATTAGCTTTTAAAATACGTTTAGTACGAACTCTTGTATGGATATCACAGGTAAGCACATGCTTAGTATAATCTAAAATGGTTTTTGGTTGATTAGAGAAAATAACTTCACATTCGGCACCACAAGATTCTACTAAGCTTTTATAGTAATCTATGTAATCAACACCTGTAAATGTATGTTTGTTATAACCAAATAAGTCACGGAATTCTTTTTCTGTTAATACATCTGTCCAAGGATTGATTCCTTTTTCATCTAAAAGATCTAGGTCTACAAGGTGATTGCCTACTTCATCAGAAGGATAGCTGAGCATAAGAACAACCTTTTTAGCGCCCTTTGCAATACCACGAAGACAAATGGCAAAACGATTACGACTAAGAATAGGGAAGATGACCCCAATTGTATGATCACCAAATTTGTTAGCAACATCCTTTGCAATGGCATCAACAGAAGCATAGTTTCCTTGAGCACGAGCCACAACTGCTTCTGTAACGGTTACGATATCTTGATCTTCAATACTAAAACCTTCAGCTTCAGAAGCTGCTAACACACTATTTACGACGATGTCTGCAATATTGTCACCTTCACGAATAATGGGTGCACGAAGCCCTCTAACAACAGTTCCTACCATTCTTTCCATTTCAAAATTTCTCCTTAAGTCTGTATTTTTAAAAAACTCATCTCTTGTACTATACACCATAACCATGATATAAGTAAAATAAATAGTAATGATAAAAGATATAAGGAGAAGTTATATGTCAGTACCATTAGGTTTATATAAGATATTTATAGAAGTAGCTAAGTGTCAAAGTTTCTCTAAGGCCTCCAAGAATTTGTATATTACGCAACCAGCAGTAAGTCAAGCTATTATGCAATTAGAGGAGCAGCTAAAGGCTAGAGTTTTTACTAGAACGGCTAAGGGGGTAATATTAACCAGAGAGGGAGAGTTGCTTTATGAATATGCCAGTTCGGCCATTAAGTTAATAGAGGCAGGGGAGAAGAAGCTATTAGAAACTCAAAATCTTTTAACTGGTGAATTGCAGATTGGCGTAGGAGATACCATATCTAGATATTATCTTTTACCTTATTTAGAAAGTTTTCATAAGAAATATCCTTCTATAAAACTTAAAATCATTAATCGTACAACAACCAAGCTATGTAATAAAATCAAGGCAGGAACCATTGACCTAGCCATATGTAACTTGCCTATTGACGATAGCCAGATTGAAGTGAGAAATTGCATGGAAGTACATGATATTTTTGTGGGTGGTAAGAGCTATAAGCAGCGTTCTAAAGTGCCACTTAGCTTTGAAGAATTAAGTGACTTGCCACTCATTGTATTAGATCAGAATTCTGTTTCTAGAAGATATGTAGAGCAGTTTATGCTTAAGAAAGGCGTAAAAATGCGACCGGATATTGAATTAGGTGCTCACGATTTACTTCTAGAATTCGCCAAGATTGAATTAGGCATTTCATGCGTGATTAAGGAGTTTTCAGAAGAATACCTAGAGAAGAAAGAATTATATCATTTAAAATTACAAGAGGAAATTCCATCTAGGTATATAGGCGCTTGCTATCTGAAAAGTGTACCGATATCTTCGGTAGCAATGACTTTTATAGAAGGTTTACAACTTCCTATAAAATAGAAAGAGATATTTATTTCGTAAATCGATATAGGTATAGCTGAAATAAAGCAGGATATTATATTTATGTACTCGTCAAAGAAATATTAAAAGAAAATAGAAAAGGAAGTTCAAAAAGCCAATCTAAAAAGACGTAAGACTTTTATAGATTGGCTTTTTGAAGTTATAAATATAAGTAACTTATTTCACTTGATTAAACACATATGAATTATTCTTCGTGCCAAGAAGGGTTTAAAGTGGTACCACTAACAACATATTTTTTATCAACGGGTTCGGCAAAGGTTTGTGAGAAGATAGTAGACCAAGAAGCAATAAACCAAGCTTCTAATACAACAAGATGAATATCAGTTGCACCTACGGGGACATCAATATGCTTATTAACACCAGCTGTAAAACCATCTGTAGTAGTCGAGATTTCTTGACCATTAAGCTTGTAGCTTACAGTAAATTTAGCAACATAACCCCCAGTGTTTCTAACAATGATAGTCGCACCTTTTTGATTATTCATTAGAAGCCCTACAGTTTGTAAATTTTGTTGTTCTGTTTGATTCATTATTTTCAACTCCTTTAAGATTGATTTGATATAGTTAGCATAATAGAAAAAGGAAGATAATAGGTGGATTTTCCTTAAGGAGAAAAAATAGGGGCTGTAGGAAAGAATTATTGACATGAGTGGTGAAAATTAATGACAGGTAAGGATGAGAAGACTATTTTCGACAAAAAAATCATTTGTTTTAATATATACTATTTAAAAAATGGAAAGTAGGCTTTATTAACTAATGAAAAGATTTTCTGAAAAACATAGAAATAGTAGTAAGTTATTTTTCTTGTTAGTCATTATAACACTATTAACAGTAATGATAATTTGTTTATCTTATACTGGGATAACTGTTGAGAAAAGAGAAGCTACTAGGGGGTATATGGATTTAGTGTATGAGAATTTTTCAGAAAAGGTTGTGAAGCTAGATGGAGAATGGGAGATTTATCCTGACCTATTAAAGAATGAGGATTTTAGAGCTGATGATTATATACAAGTTCCTGGTAGTTGGGGAAAAACAGAAATAAAAAATGAAACCATTAAAAAACAGACGTTTCTAACCTATAGATTAAAGTTGAAACTACCTAAGCAAGATCAGTATTGTTTAAAACTGCAATTTGTATCTAGTGCCTATCGTGTATTTATTAATGGTGAGGAAGCTTGTGAAAATGGTAAGGTAGGGGTTTCAAAAGAAGAAGAGAGGGCAAGCTGGAAAAATAGACTGATTCCATTTTTTAGTGAAGGAAAAGAAGTCGAGTTGATTATTCAGGTTTCTAACTATCACTGTACTAATGGTGGGATGATGAGGAGTATTTTGCTATCCACACAAAGTACTTTATATGATTATGAAACGTTAAATGTGATTAAAAGTGCTCTCTTCATAGGAATGTTTATTGGTATAGGGTTTTATCTAACTTTATTAAATCAGTCAATGCATAACCGATATAATTACACCTATTTAGGTATGTTTTGTATGGCATCTATGTTATTAGGTACCATTATTGATGGAGGAATCCTATTTTACATATTTCCAAAGCTACCATTAGGTATGGCAATAAAGATAGAATATTTAGCTTATATGGTACAAGTTATAGCGATGCAGCAATTTATCTGGAATATGTATCCGAACCTATACCACAAACAATTTTATAGAATCATAAGAGCTATAAATCTCATTTATGTAGGGCTTATCCTAATAACCTCTAATTTAACCGTTGTATATAGTAGACCTGTATATATGTCAGTCTTGCTGATTAATTTTATATGTTACTTAATCTTAATTATAAAAGCTATTATAGTCAAAAGAAAGTACGCTTATACACTACTAATAGGTTCTTGTATGATGTACTTAGGATGTATCATTGAGATTTTAAATAGTCAGTTTTATTTTAAAGAGCCCATCTTTAATAATAATTTCTATATATTAGGAGTGCTTATTTTTTTAATCTGTCAATCTTATGTATTAGCTAGTACAGTTGATGAAGCATTTGTTCAGTCTAAGCATGCAAAAGATATGGAGATTGCTTTTTTACAGGCACAAATTTCACCACATTTCTTTTTTAATATATTAAACAACGTCTATTACTTAATACATATTAATGCTGAACAAGCAAAAAAATTATTGTATAGTTTTTGTCAATTTTTAAGAGTAAAGTACAAATTTGATTATAGAAAAGCCGTTTTTTATTCCTTGAAAGAAGAGTTAGAACTAGTGGAAGCCTATGTGAATCTAGAAAAAAATAGATTAAATGGTTTATTAGAATTGACCATAGAAGTAGATGAGATGTTACTACAAACATCTGTTTTACCCTTGATTATACAGCCATTAGTAGAAAATGCTATTAAGCATGGTTTTAAATCTACATTAATGCATATTCACATTACAATAGAAAAAAAAGATAAAGAAATTCATTTTAAAATCAAAGATAATGGGAAGGGGATGAGTCAAGACCGTATGATACAAGTGATACGAGGAGAAGAGCTAGATGCGGGTATTGGACTCAAAAATGTAAATTATCGACTATCTAAGTGCTATCATACACAGTTAATTATAAATAGTAGATTAGAAGAAGGAACAGAGGTAGCATTTAATCTACCATTGGAGGTGCAAGATGAAAGTGGTTATTGTAGATGATGAGATCAATGCAACAGACTATTTAGTATATCAGTTACAAGTATATCAAGAGATAGAAATCGAGGCTGTATTTAACGATGCTTGTAAGGCTTTAGCCTATTTATTAAAAAATCCTTGTGATGTACTTTTTTTAGATATTGATATGCCTAATATAAGTGGCATCTATATTGCTGAACAAATAACAGGACTTTATTCAGATATTAAGGTTTGTTTTGTAACAGCGTATAATGAATTTGCTGTAAAAGCTTTTGAACTAAGTGCCATAGATTACATTTTAAAGCCATATACTAAAGAAAGACTAGAATTATCACTAGATAGGCTTAAAAAGTATACGGGAGAGGTAAATCAGTCCCTTAATCAGTTAAGTGATGAATACCATTATGACTTAGAAATGATTTGTGGATATGATGAGGAAAATATTATTCTTATTAATTATCAAGAGATTTTCTACATAGAGACCTTACAAGGTAGTTTGTTTATTCATACAAAAGATAAAATTTATAAGGGTAATAAGACTTTGAATTTTTATGAAGAAAAGCTGAATAAACGAGCTTTCTTTAGAACACATAAATGTTATCTAGCTAATTTATCCAAGGTTGACCGTTTTAAGCCGCGTATTAATTATACCTATGACATGTACTTTAAAGAAATCAAGGACGTTATTCCTATAAGCCGTAATAAGGTAAAGGAAATGAAGCTTTTCTTTAATCAGTAAGAATAAGGGGTTTTAAAGAAAAAGGAGGAGAAAGAAATGCAGGTAGAACAAAGTGTAAAAATGGAGCAATTAAGACCAGGTGATATTTTATTATTTTCAGCCATTGAAACAGATTGGGAGTCTTCGTTAATAGCGCTGATTACTAACTCACCAGTGAGTCATACTTCTATTAGTTATTATACTAACGGATATATAGTAGAAGAAAATATGCCTCATACGCAAGTAGTGGACATCAGGAACTCGGAAAGCAGGAAAGTTAGAACCACTTATATTATGCGCATGGATACTACAGCAAAAAGTCTAGTTAAAGTTGTAGATATAGCAGATCGTTATGCACAGGTAGAATTAGCTTATCCTATGAGTGCACTACCTTGTGTAGCTATCTATTTAGTGATTAAAGACTTAACCTATTCTTTAAAAGCAAAAGGCATTATTACAAAAATTGTTAAGTTAGCCATGGGCGCTTTGATTGCCTTTTTAAATCAAAAAAGTGGCAAGGCAAATTTTCCTATGCACTGCTCACAATTTGCTTATCATTGCTATTTGCAAGCTAGTAAAGAAGCAGCACTAGAAGCAACTATTGCAGCCGAAGCAGCAGGAAAGTCAAAAGAAGAAATAATAGAAGCTGGGAAAGAAGCAGCTAAAGAATTTAAGATTGTATTAAAAGATGAAGGAAAAGAAAATCTTTTAAAAGCAGTAGCAACTTATATAGATAATCATTATGATCAGTTAGAAAAGCAATTAGTAGCTGGTGTAAATCACACTTTACAGGTGGAACAAGAACGGATAGAAGAAAAAGAAGTACTGTATGAAATGCTTTATCATGAAATAAAAGAGGTTAAAGCAGTAAGTTGTAGCAGCAATCAGAACGTTGAATTAACAGAAGACCTAGTCATTACGATTTATCAGTTTTGCCACTTGTTAAATGAAGTATATGGGGAGAGAATTGGCGCTATTCAAGAAGGGATAATAGTAGGAGAAAACAGTGAGGAAGCACTAGAGAATGAAGTGGAAATTGCTACTGACAAAGTCAAAGTGCTTCGTACTATAAACAAGATTATAGAAATGGGAGAATATTTTATTGCACCTGGTGATTTGTTAAGTCATACTGAGAACTTAAAGTGTATAGGGGGATTGGATTATAATTCATAAAAAGCATAGTTACATGTAATATGGATTGAGTTGAGGCTAGATAAGGCACATAGAGGTAAGAATAAGGAGAATGTACTTTGAAAGCAAATGAATAGATGCTAAAATGATAGAGTAGTATAAGCTACATAACAAAATGAAAGAACTAGGAGGTAGCATATGGATAATTTTATTTTTAATGCGTATACAAAGATTTACTTTGGTAAAGGTATGATTAAAAATTTACCAGAGGCAATAGAAGTACATGGGAAAAATGTACTATTGGTATATGGCGGTGGAAGTATTAAAAGAAATGGGATTTATGATGAAGTGAAAACACTTCTTTCAGAATGCAAGATAATAGAGTTATCAGGTGTCGACCCTAATCCAAGAATTGAAACGGTTAGAGAGGGCGTGAGGCTTTGTAAAGAGCATCAAATAGATGTGATCTTAGCAGCAGGTGGAGGTAGTGTTATTGACTGTGCTAAGGTTATTGGTGCAGGTTACTATTATGATGGCGATGCTTGGGATTTAGTGGTAGAACCAAACAAGATTACAAAGGTTCTTCCTATCGTAACCATTTTAACCTTAGCAGCCACAGGCTCAGAAATGAACAAGAATGCAGTTATCTCTAATATGGCTATTAATGAAAAGCTAGGAACTGGTTCAATGAATATGATTCCACAGGCTTCTATATTAGATCCAGAGTATCTGTATACATTACCTGCTATTCAAACAGCAGCAGGGACAGCCGATATTATGTCTCATATTTTTGAGAACTATTTTAAGAAAGAAGAAGATACTTTTATTCAAAATAAATTAGCAGAGGGCTTACTTGAAACTTGTATCAAATATTGTCCTATTGCTTTAAAAGAACCAGAAAATTACGAAGCAAGAGCTAACTTAATGTGGGCAAGTACCTTAGCGCTTAATGGATTAGTAGGCGCAGGCAAACCAGGAAGTTGGACTTGTCATCCTATCGAACATGAATTAAGTGCTTTCTATGATATTACACATGGCATAGGTTTAGCTATTGTAACACCAAGATGGATGAGACATATTTTAAATGAGCAGACAGTAGGTAAGTTTGTAGCTTATGCGAAAAACGTATGGCATTTACCAGAGATGACAGATCCATTTGCTTATGCTAATGCAGCTATTGATGCAACTGAAGAATTCTTTAAAAATTGTGGTATTCCAATGACCTTTAGTGAAATTGGTATTAATGAAGAGCACTTTGAAGTCATGGCAGAAAAAGCAGTTAGAATTGGTGGTCTAGGAGAAGCATATGTACCACTTACAAAAGAAGATGTAATGAGCATTCTAAACATGTGTTTATAAAATCATTTAAAAAGACTATCTAAGGATCAGAAGATCTTTAGATAGTCTTTTTGCTTTGTCTTTGATAACCTTTTATGTCTTAGATAAGAGCTAAAAGAATAAAGTTAAGGATAAAGAGAACTGCAGCTACAGCAAGGATTGGATGAATTTCCTTTGCTTTCTTTTTGCAGATTTTAACGATGCAATAGAAAATAAAGGCAGTACCAATACCATAAGAAATGTTATAGCTTAATGCCATGAAAAGACCTGCAAAGAAAGCAGGAATAGCTTCATCGAAGTCAGCCCATTTAATTTCAGCAAAAGATGAAAGCATCATCATACCAACTATAACTAAAGCAGGTGCAGTTGCTGCAGAAGGAACAGCACTTACAAAAGTTGAAAGGAAGGCACTAGCAGCAAAGCAAAGTGCTACAACAACACTTGTAAGACCTGTACGTCCACCAGCACCGATACCAGCAGCACTTTCTACATAAGTAGTCGTGTTAGAAGTACCGAAAAGAGCACCAATAGAAGTAGCAGTAGCGTCAGCAAATAAAGCTTTATCCATTTTAGATTTGAAGCCACTATTAGTTTCCATTGATTTTTCATCCTCTTCACTAAAGATACCAGTGCGACGACCAGTACCAATGAAAGTACCAATTGTATCGAAAGTATCAGATAAACTAAATGAGAAGATTGTAATAAGTACTAATGGAATTTTAGAGACATCTGAGAATAAAGAACCCAGACCTTCAGCAGTGAAAATAGCTAAGAAAGTACTAGGTAAAGCTTTGCAAGCCTCTGAAAAGCTGATAGTATCAGCAGTTGTAGTAAGTCCCATAGGAATACCAATAATAGTAGTTGCTACAATACCGATTAAGATAGCACCTTTTACATGAAGTACTTGTAAAACAACGATTAATACAAGACCAATAATAAATAACCAGAAGACAGGTTGATTTAAAGTTGATAAAGCAGGAACACCAGCTTCAAAGTTAATAATACCTACATTAAGAAGACCAATGTAAGCGATAAATACACCAATACCTCCACCAATAGCATTTTGTAAGCTGTGTGGAATTGATTTAATGATGTATTTACGAATCTTTGTAACAGTAATAAGGATGTTGAGGATACCGCAGATAAATACCATTGATAAAGCTTGTTGCCAAGTAAATTCTAAGGTGAAGCATACGGTATATACAAAGAATGCATTAAGACCCATACCTGGAGCTTGAGCATAAGGAACGTTAGCTACTAAGCCCATAACTAAGGTTCCAATGATAGAAGCAATAATGGTCGCAAGGAAAACTGCACCCCATTCCATACCAGCTTGGCTTAAAATACCTGGATTGACAATGATGATATAAGCCATTGCAAAGAAGGTAGTAAGACCAGCAATTACTTCTGTACCGACTGTAGTGCCGTTTTCTTTAAGCTTGAAAAACTTTTCCATAACTATTTTCCTTTCGATATTATGTAGATTAATATTTTGACTTTATGAAAAAATTATAAAGAACAAAATATAAATGAATTGTACTAATTATTAGAGAAATTATCAATATGTAAAATGAAATTTTATATCTAAATTTGTAGGAGGTTAGTTAGAAGCTTTACTAGAAAGCCCTTTAAAGTTCAGTAAAAAACAAATGACAACTTCTATTAGAAAGAAAAAAATGATAGACAAAGCTATTGTTTTATATTATGATAGTTAACATAATTTTAAAAAGCAGAGCATCGTATAAAGTTGAAGATATGGTTCAACAGTTTCTACCAAATCACCTTAAAGGATTTGACTACGATATGAATCTTATATTTTGCATATCTACAAGGGACTCATTATACGGTCATGCACAGAAAGCATGGAGGCGTCAATAATGAATGTAATAAGAAGTTTTACAAATGGGCAAGGAGCTAATGTGGCTAACATCTATAACTTAGATGGAAGAGTACCAGTAGCTAAAGCCATTCCTTTCGGGCTTCAACATGTTTTAGCCATGTTTGTAGCTAATATCACACCTATCATCATTGTAGCAGGAGCTGCAGGTCTTTCTAGCCAGCAAAGTGCTGCGCTTATTCAATGTGCCATGCTAATAGCAGGTATCGGTACTATTATTCAACTTTATCCTGTTTGGAGAATCGGTTCAAAAATGCCTATTGTTATGGGAATTAGTTTTACCTTTGTATCTATTTTGTGTTTTATTGCAATAGAGTATGGCTATAATGCCGTAGTAGGGGCAGTACTTATTGGTGGATTGGTAGAAGGCGTACTTGGCTTATTTGCAAAGTACTGGAGAAAAGTTATTACACCAGTAGTAGCAGCTAGTGTTGTAACTGCTATTGGTTTTTCACTTTTAAACGTAGGAGCCTATTCTTTTGGAGGAGGAAATGGCAGTCCTGATTTTGGTTCAGCTTCAAATCTATTATTAGGAGCAGTAACTTTAGTGACTTGTTTAGTATTTAATATCTTAGCTAAGGCTCACTATAAACAATTATCTGTATTAGTAGGCCTTATAGTAGGTTATATTTTTGCTATTTTTTTAGGAAAAGTAGATTTTAGTGCGGTAGCAACAAGTGGCATTATTGCACTTCCTGAGTTCTTACCTTTTAAACCAGAATTTAATTTAAATGCGATTATTTCAGTTATACTTATTTTCCTTGTTTCAGCAACAGAAACAATTGGAGATACTTCAGCTTTAGCTGTTTCAGGTTTGAATCGTGAAGCTACAGAAAAAGAAATTTCGGGTTCTATTGCTTGTGATGGCTTTATTAGTAGTATTTCAGCACTATTTGGTTGTATGCCAATCACGTCTTTTAGCCAAAATGTAGGGCTAGTAGCTATGACAAAGGTAGTTAACCGTTTTACTATTTTAATGGGAGCTATCATTATGGTATTAGCTGGTTTATTTCCTGCCTTCGGTGCTTTATTAGCTACTTTACCTGAACCAGTATTAGGTGGTTGTACGTTAATCATGTTTGGCTCAATTGTAGTAAGTGGACTTCACATGCTTGCTAAATGTGGTTATAATCAAAGAAATATGATAATTGTAGCACTTTCACTAAGTGTAGGTATTGGTTTCACACAAGTGCCAGAAATCTTTGCGATTTTTCCAGAAATCGTTCGTAACGTTTTAGCAGAAAACTGTGTAGCCGTTGTATTCATTATGGCCCTAGTACTTAACTTGGTATTACCTAAGAGCATGGAGAATAACTAAAAAAGTGGTAATCCATTTTAATAAGTCAATGTGTACGTATTAAAAACTTTAAGCAAAGAGAGGAATTGCAATGAAAGTCCTAAAGGAACGTATTATTAAAGATGGTAAAATTAGAGAAGGAAATGTACTGAAAGTAGACGCTTTCTTAAACCACCAATTAGATATTGAGCTTTTTGAACAAATGGGAGAAGAATTCAAAAGAAGATTTGAGGGGAAAAAAATCACTAAGATTCTTACTATTGAAGCTTCAGGAATTGCCATCGCTTGTATTGCAGCTAGATATTTTAAGGTACCAGTCGTATTTGCGAAGAAGACACAAACTAAAAATATTGCAGGAGATGTTTATACGAGTAAAGTAGAATCTTTTACTCATGGCAAAGTATATGACATTATTGTTTCAAAAGAATTTTTAAGACCAGAAGATCACGTTTTAATAATCGATGACTTTTTAGCAAATGGAAAAGCATTGCTGGGTCTTACCAAGCTTGTACAAGATGCAGGTGCTACGGTGGTAGGGGCAGGAATTGCTATTGAAAAAGGCTTTCAGGATGGTGGAAAGCTGATTCGTGAAAGTGGCATTCAGTTAGAATCTTTAGCCATTATTGATGCTATGAGTGTTGAAGAAGGTATTACCTTTCGCAAATAATAAATAAGAGTTAAGTAGTAATGGAAGAATAGATAGAAAGATAAAGAGAGTGAGCCTCAGATATAAAACGTATCTGGGGCTTTTTACATGCAGAGAAAAAGTAAGATTTATTAAAGTATAGTTACGATAAAATAGTCTATTGTTCTAAGGCATGCCTAAAATAGACAAAATAATGGAAAGGTAAGTCATACACAAATAAGGATTAATAGCAGCATAACTTAACCTAAGAATTACGCTTGATTCAATTCTCTAAAAATAAAAAAGAAAAGCTTATAAAATTAATGTTAAAAATGTGTTATTATTTCCAATAGACAGAATTAATTATTTGACAATAAATATTATTTGATATAATATATAAGTATAATAAATAGAAAAAATACACAAAAGTAAGGAGAGATTAATGATGAAAAAACTATTTAAATGTACGATTTGTGGATACGTAGCTGAAGGAGATGAAGCTCCAGAAATTTGCCCAAAATGTAATCAAGGAAAAGAAAAATTTGTTGAACTTAGCAGCGAAGATGCTGAAAAAATTTATGCTTCTGACAGAACTAACAGCATTCATGCAGAAATTATTTTATTAGCAGAAAAGATTGCTGAGCTTTCAAAAGAAGGTATAGAAATCAAACTTGATCCAATGTGTGTAGCTGCTTTTGAAAAAGCAAAGAATGAAGCTTGGGTTATAAAACAAAGATGTAAAGCGGAACTTGCAGGACATATGTCTAAAGGTAAATGGTAAGCATTAGACTTACATAGAACTTATGCTATATGAGTTAAGGTATATTGATAAGCCATAAAAGAATAAACCCCAAAAGCTATAAAATCCAAAAAGTGATTTTATAGCTTTTTAGATTTATTCTTATTTTTAAACGTTTAAGGGCTACCATATGCAAAAACAAAGAACAGGTTCAAAATAAATCTACTTAAAGCCATACAGCGGCTACTTTACATCTAAGTCTGGTATTCACAGTTAACAGAAGATGTAAAAGATAAGGGTTTAATCATTTGAATAGGCTCACTTATATTTTTAGAAAAAAGCATCGGGATGTTCTGTAGAGGTAAAGAAAATAAAAGACATATAGGAGAGATGCTAATAGAAATGAGGGACAAAATGAAGAAAGCAATATTTTTAGATATAGATGGTACTTTAATAGATGCTTTAGGTGGTCTTACAGAAATTTCACCGCAAGTTGAAAAAGAAATTCGTATGCTACAAGAAAAGGGAGCCTATGTTTTCGTTGCAACAGGAAGACCTTATGCATTTATCAATAAATCCTTGTTAGAATTTGGTTTTGATGGCTTTATCTTAAACAATGGTGCACAGGTTATGATTAATAATGAAACGATTGGTAGTACACCTATGGGTAGCGATTTTATCAATCAATTTGTACCTGTACTTGAAGATAAAGGCATTCAATATGTATTAGAAGATGATAAGCATGCTTATATGAAAGCAAGCCATAAAGCGTTTTCTCAGTTTTATGAGAGTGTAGGGATAGGAAAGGAATGCTTTAAATGTGATTATGATCATGAGCAGCTTAATGTGTATAAAATCGAGATTATGTGCCCTAATGAGGAAGTTTTAAATCAGTGTGTGGCATTTATTAGTCAGCATTCAGAGTATGGTTATTTTCAAAGTATAGATGATATTCATCTAGAAGTTTATTTTAAGAAAAATACAAAAGCAGCAGGTATAATAAAAGCAACACAGTATTTGAATATTCCTATAGAAAACACCTATGCTTTTGGAGATGGAAGAAATGATATAGAAATGCTAGATATTGTTGGTTGCGGCATAGCCATGGGAAATGCTTCTGATGAAGTAAAACAATATGCCAATGTAGTCACTGATACAGTGCATAACGATGGCGTAGCAGTAGGAATTAGAAAATATATTAATGATAATAGATGAGTATTTTAGGACAGCTCTGGTATAGGTTATGAATAACTGCACTAGAGCTGTCTTTTTGATGAGACTTCATACTGTTTATCAATGAATTTTTAAAAAGAAGCATAGGAGCTACAAAAATACGATACTACTATAAGAAGAAACTTTAATAAATCAAGATAAAAATTACACAAAAGCCAATTGAGAATGAAAATCAAGATTGGATAATATTACATCTATCGTTTGAAAGGAATTTATAGTAAACTTTAGAAAGACTTAACATGAATGCGATTGAGTATAAGCAAATAAGAAGGAGAAGACAGATGAAAAAAAGTATAGCATTAATAATAAGCGTATTAGTACTGGCACTAGGTCTTGTAGGATGTACTAACAATAATCAGTCATCAGAAGTGCCAGATACGACTAATAATCAAATAGAAACAAAGGTTGTGACAGATGTAAAAGGTGAAGTAGAGATTCCTGCTAATCCTCAGCGCATTGTAGATATTAGTGGAGCCAGTGATATTCTATCTATTTTAGGATACCAGGTAATAGGAACAGCTAATAGTGATGGTTATGATTATACAAAATTCCCATCTTATCTAGAAGATGTATTAGGAGAAGCAGAAATTCTAGGTTATAGCATGTTAGCTGAAATGGACGTAGAAGCTATTATTGCATTAGAACCAGATCTCATTATTATTTCAACAGTTCAAGAAAAGATGTATGAGCAGTTATCAAAAATTGCTCCAACTATTATGATTGAAATGAAACAAATGGATTGGAAAGAAGATTTCATGCATGTAGCTAAAGTCATGGGAAAAGAAGCAGAAGCAACAGCATGGATTGATAGTTACTTAGAAAAAGCAGAAGCAGTTGGTGCTAAGATTAAAGAAACTTATGGTGAAGATAGTTCATACTTATCTTTCTTAGCAAGTGGCGGTAGCTTATTTATTTTCGATGGTGCAGGGCTTGGAACCATTTTATATGATGATATGGGATTTGCTAAACCAGAAGGAATGCCACAGCAAGAAAATATTAGTTTGCCTGTAGTAAGCTTTGAAGGGTTAGCAGAGATTGATGCAGATTATATTTTTGCTATTGCAACAGATGAAGATATGGTTTCTTTAACAAATAGTTCAATCTGGAATGGTACAAAAGCAGTAAAAAATAATCATGTTGTATCATTACCTGCAAGTCCATATTTTAATCAAGGATATAGCCCTATTGGTAGATTAGCATTTGTAGAAGAAGTTGAAGCTTTATTAGCAAGCATCAATGAATAAGAAAGTTTTTCTTTTAACAGTAGGTTGTAGTGCAATAGCAATAGTAGGGCTAGCTATTGCTATATGTGCAGGAGCAAAAAGCATTCCCTTACAAGTGGTATGGGAAAGTCTTTTTAACTACCAAGATGTACTAGAGATGCAATTAGTTCGAGATGTCAGAATACCAAGAGTCATTAGTACCGCCTTTGTAGGCGGTATACTTGGTATGTCAGGCGCTATGATGCAAGGGGTGACACGTAATCCAGTAGCAGAGCCTTCTTTAATGGGGATTACCCAAGGTGCTACACTTGCAATTGCCATTTTAGGTGCAAGTCCTATGATTTATGGCTTATTAGGCAATACGACTGCTGCATTTATTGGTGCGATGATCAGTGGCCTATTAGTATTAGCATTTAGTATGAAAAGTGCCCGTAATATGAATATTTCTAGATTATTATTGGCAGGAACTGCGTTAAGTACGTTTTTTATATCAATGGCAACGATTATTGCACTACTAACTAATAAATCACAAAACCTCGCATTTTGGATTTCAGGTGGGTTTAGAGCAGTTACTTGGGAGAGTGTTAAGCTATTAGTGAGTGTTGGCGGAATAACAGCCATTCTTGCACTACTTTTAGCACCTAAGATTAATATTGTAAACCTAGGTGAAGATGTTTGTATTGGACTTGGGCAAAATCCAACGAGAATACGTATGTATACCTTATTATTAATAATTCCTATGTGCGCCGTATGTGTTGCTGTGGCAGGAAACATTTCTTTTGTTGGTTTAATCGTACCTCATATTTTAAGAAAACTAATTGGACAAGATTACCGCAAGCTGATGCCACTATCATTCTTACTAGGTGCTACTGTTGTCATTTGGTCAGATATACTGGCAAGGCTAGTAAATCAACCTTATGAAACACCAGTAGGATTATTTACCTCTTTAGTAGGAGTGCCACTATTTATTTGGATGGTTAGGAAGGAGAGCTAAGAATGAAAAAACGTATTTTGATCGCTAGTATCATGACTAGTCTTCTTTTGCTGGTAGCCATTTTGATAGCAATGAGTTGGGGAAGTTATACCATAAGTTTTCCGAATATACTTCAGACCCTTATTGGAAATGGTAATAAACTTCAAAGCATGACTATTTGGGATATTAGATTACCACGTATTTTTGTGGCACTAGTAGTAGCCCTCTGTTTATCAACATCAGGCTGCGTGCTTCAGGGAGTAACGAGAAATGAACTAGCAGAGCCTGGAATTATTGGAATCAATGCAGGAGCAGGTCTTGCAGTGGTGCTACTCATTAACTATGGTGGAACGAATTATTATAGTCAAATTGGAGATTTATCATTATTTCTAATGCCTTTTGTAGCTATTATAGGAGCTCTTTTGAGCGCAATGATTATTTATCGTTTAAGCTATAAAAGAGGCATCTCACCAACTAGGCTCATTTTAGTGGGTATTGGCGTTAATGCAGGCATTAATGCGATTATTACTTTATATCAATTAAATATGTCAAAAGGTGATTATAATCAAGTGCTAACCTGGATTAGTGGAAGTCTCTGGGGAAGCAGTTGGAAGTTTTTTTATGTCATAGCCCCATTAGCTATTATATTTTTAGGCTTAGTCTTTTGGAAAGCTAAGACGCTAGATGTACTTGATCTAGGAGATGAAATTGCTACTGGATTAGGGGTTAAAGTAGAAAAAGAGCGAAGAATCTTAATGTTTTATGGTGTAGCGCTAGCAGCTATTGCTACTGCTGTTGCAGGGAATATTACATTTCTTGGATTACTAGGCCCTCATATTGCTAAAAAAATAGTAGGTCCTGTTCATAGAAGACAAATACCACTTGCTGCAATGATAAGCTGCATAATCATTTTGATTGCAGATACTTTTTCAAGAAATATATTCTCACCAATTGAAATACCAGCAGGTATTACTATTGCAATTGTAGGCGTACCTTATTTTGTTTATTTAATGATGCGTGAGTAAACTTTTTAATTAAAAAGCTAGGAGGAACAAATGGAAGCAATTGAAGTAAGCAAGTTACAAGTGGCTTATGAGCACAAGTTAATTATTGCAAATATGAATCTTAAAATTCCTATGGGGAAAATCACTATGATTATTGGTGCTAATGGTTGTGGTAAATCTACGCTATTAAAAACCATTGCACGTATTATTTCACCTAAAAAGGGAGAAATCAAATTAAATGGTATCAATATTCAAAAACAAGCACCAAAAGAAATTGCTAAAAAGATGGCAGTGCTTCCTCAAAGTCCGATAGTTCCTTCCGGCCTTTTAGTAAAAGAATTAGTATCTTATGGAAGATTTCCTTATCAAAATGCTATGGGGGGAATGAAACAAGAAGATGTTGAGAAAGTCAATTGGGCAATGGAAGTTACAGGTGTTTTAGAGTTTGCCAATCGCTCAGTAGATAGCTTGTCAGGTGGACAAAGGCAACGTGCTTGGATTGCCATGGCACTCGCACAAGAAACAGAAATTCTAGTATTAGATGAACCAACCACATACTTAGATATGGCGCATCAGTTAGAAATACTAGAGCTACTACAAACCTTAAATAAGCAGCAAAATAGAACAATTGTTATGGTATTACACGAATTAAATAATGCCACAAAGTTTGCGGATTATATTATTGGCGTCAAAGAGGGGCAAATCGTATTTGAAGGCAAACCACTTGAAGTGATTACCAAAGAGAATTTATTTGAGCTGTATGGCATTGAGGCAACACTCCAATTAGATGCAGCAAAACAATACCCAATCTGTGTAGATTTTAATTTAGCAAAGCGCTAAGGCATATTTAACCCAAGGGGATTAAGAAAATGATTGGGTTTATGAGAGGGGAAAAGTAAGGAGACAATATGTCTAATCAATTATATAGTAAAAATTTTATGATATTAGTCATAGGGCAAATTATATCGCTATTTGGAAGTTCAATTCAGCGATTTGCCCTTTCTTTATATCTATTAGATTTAACGGGATCTGCCAGCCTATTTGCTACTATTTTAGCTATTTCTATGCTACCCATTGTTTTAGTATCTCCTATAGCAGGAATACTAGCAGATAGAGGCGATAAGAAAAAGTGGATGGTCTTATTAGATACTATAAGTGGCATCATATTAATGATTTATGCGTTATTTATATTTCAAGGAAGAGACTACGTTGTCATTGTAGCTATAATGATGGTTCTGCTTTCGGTGATATCCACCTTATATCAACCTATAGTTAATACCTGTATTCCTATTCTGGTAGCTGATGATCAGTTAGTAAGAGGTAATGCCATTATTCAACAGGTGGCATCATTAAGTAATTTCTTAGGACCTCTTATAGCAGGGGTATTATATGGCGTGTTGGGAATAAAAGGTGTTATTATACTTAATATTATAAGCTTTCTTTTTTCTGCAGTGATGGAAATGTTTTTAACCATACCCTTTACAAAGAAAGAAGGGGGAGAACCATTTACTAAAGTATTCGCTAATGAAATGAAAGAAAGCTATCATTACTTAAAAAATGAAAATCCTATTATATTTCGTATGATTTTTATTTCAGGCTTATATAACTTATTTTTAGTACCTATTTTTAGTGTAGGAGCACCTTATATCATTAAAGTCGTTTTTGGTATGTCTTCAGAAGTATATGGCATGGTAGAAGGCTTTATTGCATTAGGAATGATTATAGGTGGGATGATTATAGCGATTAAGCCAAAGCAGTTCCATATTAAAAAGATTCATAGCCTTTTATACGTCACAGCTGTATCTATTATGATGATGGGAATAGCCGTTTATCTTTATAGCAATCGCATGGTAAATGCAGGGATGAGTACCATTTTATTTGCCGTATTTGGTATGCTTATTATGCTCATATTAGGGATTGCTAATGTTTTAAGTGCTAGTTATATTTATCAAGCCACCCAGTCTTCTATGCTAGGTAAGGTATCTGCATTTGGAGCTGCCTTTGCTACTTTATGTATTCCTTTAGGACAGCTCACCTTTGGGTTCTTAGTAGAGGGCTTTTTAACAAAGCTTGAGCTTATTCTTTATCTATCAGCAGTATTGACATTAATGGTTACATTATTAGTACGTTGGAATGTTAATCAGATTAAAGATTAGGAATGAAGAAATATAATGTTTGATAAAATCAGAATATAATATTTTTATGAATTATAGTTGAAATCTAATTTAAAATAGTGTACCCTAAATTTAGGTTCTGTACGACTGGCGGATAAGTGGGAGCACCCACAGGGAGTACAGAAATTTAGAAATGCCGACCGCCTGGGCGACCTTTGTAAGGTTACTCAGGTGCCGGCATTTTTCGTTTTTAGAAAATAATATCATTGAAGGACTAAAGATGATGCTGACACTGAGATGACTCAAAAGTAATTAAAAATGATTAAAGGAGAATGAAGATGATTTCATTAGAAAACGAATTAAAACAAAATCCATATCCAGGTAGAGGGATTGTCATCGGCAGATCAAAAGATGGTAAACATGCAGTAACAGCTTACTTTATTATGGGTAGAAGTGAAAATAGTAGAAATCGTATATTCGTAGAAGATGGTGAAGGTATTCGTACACAAGCTTTTGATCCTTCTAAATTAACAGATCCAAGCTTAATCATTTATGCACCTGTTCGTGTACTTGGTAATAAAACAATTGTAACGAATGGAGATCAAACAGATACCATTTATGAGTTAATGGATAAACAGCAAACTTTTGAACAAGCGCTTAGAACGAGAGAGTTTGAGCCAGATGGTCCTAACTACACACCTAGAATTTCAGGGATCATGCATATTGAAAGTGGCAATTATAACTATGCCATGAGCATTTTAAAGAGCAATAATGGAGATCCTTCAAGCTGTAATCGTTATACCTTTACATATGAAAATGCCAAAGCAGGTGAAGGACGTTTCATCCATACTTATAAATGCAATGAAGATCCACTACCAAGCTTTGAAGGAGAACCAAAGCTAGTTGAAATTCCAAATGATATTGAAGATTTCACTCAGATGTTATGGGAAAGCTTAAATGAAGACAATAAAGTTTCTTTATTTGTAAGATATATTGATCTTGAAACTGGAAAATATGAGACACGTATTGTTAATAAAAATAATTAAAGACCAATAATAAAATATGTATCATTAAATAGATAAAATTAAATAGACGAAAGAAGTCATCAAAAACGAAGGACTTGATTGGTAGTAATAAGCGATCAAGAAATAATGGTGATAAACCATTATATAGGATGTAAATAAATGAGCGGAGGAATAGGAATGAAAGAATTAGAATTGAAATACGGCTGTAATCCAAATCAAAAACCATCAAGAATTTATAGCGAAGAGGGTACACTTCCTATTGAAGTATTAAATGGCAAACCAGGTTATATTAACTTCCTTGATGCATTCAATGGCTGGCAATTAGTTAAAGAGTTAAAAGAAGCAACAAGGCTTCCAGCCGCAACTTCTTTTAAGCACGTTTCACCAGCAGGAGCTGCTGTAGGGCTTCCTCTTACTGATGTAGAAAAGAAAATCTACTGGGTAGAAGATTTAGGGGAACTTTCACCACTTGCAAATGCTTATGCAAGAGCTAGAGGTGCAGATAGAATGTCTTCATTCGGTGATTTTATTGCACTTTCAGATGTTTGCGATGTGGCTACTGCAAAGATGATTGCAAGAGAAGTATCTGATGGGGTTATTGCTCCTGGTTATGAAGAAGAAGCACTTGAGATTTTAAAAGGTAAGAAAAAAGGCGGTTACAATGTGGTTCAAATTGATCCTAACTACATACCAAATCCTATTGAGCGTAAAGAAGTATTTGGTATTACTTTTGAACAAGGTCGTAATGAACTTAAAATTGATAAAGCGTTTATTAGCAACGTTGTAACAGAGAACAAAGAAATCCCAGAAAGTGCACAGATTGATTTAATTATTTCACTCATTACTTTAAAATACACACAGTCTAACTCAGTATGTTTCGCTAAGGGTGGTCAAGCAATTGGTATTGGTGCTGGTCAACAATCAAGAATCCATTGTACACGCCTTGCTGGCACAAAAGCTGATAACTGGTTCCTTCGTCAATCTCCACAAGTACTTGGTCTTCAATTTGTAGATGATATTCGACGTGCAGATCGTGATAATGCCATTGACCTTTACATTGGAGAAGATTACATGGATGTTTTAGCAGATGGTGAATGGGAAAGGATTTTCAAAGTAAAACCAGCTGTATTTACAAGAGAAGAAAAAAGAGTTTGGCTTGATCAAATGGAAGGTGTTGCACTTGGTTCAGATGCTTTCTTCCCATTTGGAGATAATATTGAAAGAGCTGTTAAGAGTGGGGTAAAATATATTGCTGAGCCAGGCGGTTCTATTCGTGATGAGCAAGTGATTGAAACTTGCAATAAACATGGGATAGCAATGTGCTTTACAGGCATTCGTTTATTCCACCATTAAGATGAAATAATCAATTCAATTTGAAATAGGATATTATAAGACATTATGTTTTATAATATCCTATTTTTGTATGTTTAGATGTAAAGGGGTATTAACTGTTTAGCCATCCTTTTTGTTAAAGCAGTAGCATTGAATAATAAGTTTATAGCGCCTATAATACAAGAATGAACTATACAGCATGTTATGGTTATGAAGAAAGAAGGCGCAAATGATGAGGATTGACCCGACTTTATATACAACTATTCCTTCTCCAGAAGGTAGATTAGAAAAAGAAATGGCTATTTATTCTATTTTAGAGCAGCTAGGTATTCCTTTTGAACGTTTAGATCATGAAGCAGTGGCAACCATAGAAGACTGCGGAGAAATTGATCAGTATCTAGGAATCACCATTTATAAAAATTTATTTTTATGCAATAGTAAAAAAGACCACTATTATTTATTAGTGATGCCAGGAGATAAAACGTTTAAAAGTAGCCCTATTGCTCAGCAAATAGGTTCTACTAGATTATCGTTTGGTGCACCTGAAATATTAGAAGACTATTTAAATTTAACACCAGGCTCTGTAAGTATTACAGGGTTACTTTATGATCAAGAACAAAGAGTACAATTACTTATAGATGAAGCCATTTTAGAAACAGAGTATTTTGGTTTCCACCCTTGTATCAATACTACTAGCTTAAAGATTAAAACCTCTGATTTAATAGAAAGATTGATTCCCTATTTGAATCATCCTATTACCTACGTAACAATATAAATATATTGGTAGCTATGCGTTGAATAATACTGCTATAAAGCCTTATAATACAAGAATAAAGTAAACCATTAAAAAGTGCCGAGGAGACTACTATGCCAATTAATAAAAAGATGCTAACGACACTCAGAAAAATGATTTATCCAGAAAAAGACTTAAGAGAAACATACAAGCTCGAGCGCAGAATGGTGAATCTTGCCCATCCTCATATGCTTAAGCCTTTTTATAAAATTTGGGATCATGAGATTAAAGTAGGTGATCATCAGATTCCTGTAAGACTATTTTTTCCTCAGAAGGAAGGCGTTTATCCGCTGATGATTTTTTTTCATGGAGGAGGCTTTGTAACAGGTAATATCGATAGTTATAGTAAAGTATGTACACGTCTCGCTAATAAGACAGGTCATATTGTTTTATCTGTAGACTATCGTCTTGCACCAGAGCATCCTTTTCCAGCTGGGCTTGAGGATTGTTATGCAGTGGTTAAGGAAGTGGTATCTCATACCCTATTATTTAACCATCCATTAGAAAAAGTAACTTTAATAGGAGATAGTGCAGGGGCTAATTTAGCAGCGGCTGTGTCTTTGTTAGCCAGAGATAGAGGTGAGTTTCAAGTAGAGCAGCAGATTTTACTTTATCCAGCCACCTATAATGATTATAGTGATGCTTCACCCTTCCCATCTGTTAAGGAAAATGGGAAGGATTATTTGCTAACTCAGACACGTATGGCTAACTACCTCAGCTTATATGTGAGTGACCCTAAGGAACTTCAGAATCCTTATGTGGCACCCTTACTAGCGGAAGATTTAACTAATCAACCAAGAACCTTAATGATTACAGCAGAATTTGATTTGTTAAGAGATGAGGGTAAAGCCTATGGAGAAAAGTTAAAAGCTGCTGGTAATGAGGTAGAATTTTATGAAATTCCAGAAGCTATTCATGGTTTTTTTGCACTACCCCCTTTGTTTGAAGAGGTAAAAACGTGTTATACTATAATTAATCGTTTTTTAAGTAAGGGGACAGAAGATGAACGAAACAAAAACACCAGCTTGGAGGCGTCTAGATAATGCTGCCAAGATTTTTCCACCCACTAGTAATAATCAAGATACAAAAGTATTTAGATTTGCTTGCAGATTAAAAGAAGAGGTTGAACCAAAACTTTTGCAGCAAGCTTTAGATAAAACCATGAAGTCCTTTCCGCTTTATGCTTCTATTATTAGAAAGGGCTTGTTTTGGTATTACTTTGAAACAAGCCGTTTAAAGCCTAAGGTTGAAGAAGAAAGTAAACCACCTTGTAGTGCGCTATATCATGAGGACACCAAGAATCTATTATTTGAGGTAACCTATTATAAAAAGCGCATTAATTTAGAAATTTATCATGCACTAACAGATGGTGTAGGCGCACTGCAATTTCTAAAAACCATAGTGCGCCATTACTTGGTTTTAAAACATAAGGAAGTCTTTAAGGATTATATACCAGAAATCGACTATGATGCTTCTACGGCGGAGAAAGAAGCAGATGGTTTTAAAGCACATTTTTCCAAAGGTAAAAGTGCTAAAAATCCTTCTCTAGGAAAAGCCTATAAGATTAGAGGAGAAAGACTAGAGGGAGATATTCTTAAAGTAGTTAATGGCATTGTATCGGTAAAAGCAGTTTTAAAAGAAGCCCATGAGTATGATACAACCTTGACGGTTTATTTAGGAGCAATACTGATAGCTTCTATAGGAAAAGAAATGGCCATCAAGGATAGAAAACGTCCTGTGGTGGTATCTGTTCCCGTTAATTTGAGGCCATATTTTAAATCAGCTTCAGCACGTAACTTTTTTAGTGTGGTTCATGTACCTTATTACTTCGGAGACAAGGAACCAGAGCTGACGGAGATTATTAGTTATTTAAAGAGCTTTTTTGAAAAGGAATTAACGACAGAAAAATTCCAGCTACGTTTAAATCGTTTAGTTGCTCTAGAACATAATTATATAACAAGGGCTATCCCATTAGTCCTTAAAAAGCCTACCCTACGTTTTGCACATCATTTATCTAGCAATGAGGTAACCACTAGTTTTTCTAATATTGGAAAGGTTACGATGCCAAAAGAGTTAGAACCCTATATTGATGCCTTTGACGTTTGTGTAAGTACAACTAAGGTACAGGTTTGTTTATGCTCTTATGGAGACAAGCTCTCTATTAGCTTTACTTCTCCTTTTATCAGTAGTCAGGTACAAAAGCATTTTTTTAGAACTTTAACAAGCAGGGGCATAGAGGTAGAACTTTCCACTAATGTAATGGACAACTTAGGAGAAATCAGTGGATAAAGGAGGCGAAAAGGATGAAGTGGTGTGGAAAATGTAAGGTTAAAATCGTAGGAACAGAAAACTATTGTCCTTTATGCCAAAATGAACTAAGTAAGCTAGATAACATAGAAGAAGACTTATTTCCAACAGCTTATAAAGGAACAAAGGAAAGGCATATGGTTATGAAGGTACTTACCTTTCTGATGACCTTAGTTGGCATTATATCTGTATTTCTCAATATTTTATTCCCTACTAATATTTGGTGGGCACTTATAGTAGTTGTTACCTTGATTTGTATACGCATTAGCTTAAGTATTGCTATTGCTAAACATAGAAGTATTTTAAAGTATTTATTACACCAAAGTCTTATTATTATTGTTTTAGCATTGTTTATAGATTATGTCACAGGACAGCATGGTTGGGCAGTCACTTTTGTTTTGCCAATTATATTTACCTTGGCTATGATAGTCATGTACTTACTCTCAAAGATTTTACATCTGCAAGCCGGAGAATATATGATTTATCTTTTATTAGATGCCCTATTTGGTATCATTCCCGTTGTATTTTTAGTTACTAATAGTGTAAAAACCCCTATCCCTTCTCTTGTTTGTATCATGGTAAGTATTATTTCGGTAACCGCACTTATTATTTTTGAAGGCTCTGCTATGTATAGTGAGCTTAAACGAAGACTGCATATTTAGTAAAATAAAATATTTTAAATTGAATGAAAAAATCAAAAGTGATATAATCATCCTGTTAGATAA
Organism: Cellulosilyticum lentocellum DSM 5427; assembly: GCF_000178835.2. Lineage (GTDB taxonomy): Bacteria > Bacillota > Clostridia > Lachnospirales > Cellulosilyticaceae > Cellulosilyticum > Cellulosilyticum lentocellum. The sequence continues at coordinate 3,475,446 of NC_015275.1, read as the reverse complement.
GTCGTCTATAAAGGGGAATGAGAAATGAAAAAGAAATTAGGTATATTTTTACTAACTATGCTGGTAGCTACATCTACAGTTTTTGGTGCAAGCGTTAAGATTATAGTTAATGGGGAAGAAGTAAAATCAACTGTGGCACCTATTCAAAAAAACAGTACAACTTTAGTACCTCTTCGCCTAGTAAGTGAAAAATTAGGAGCAGAAGTAAAGTGGTATCCAGAATACAGAGGTATTACTATTTCAAAAAGTGATGTTACTTTAACGATGTCTATAGGAGATAAGAATCTTAATATCTGGAATAGTTCTACACAAAAAGAAAAAGATATTGCTTTGAGTGTAGCTCCACAACAAATAAGTGGTGTAACAATGGTACCTTTACGAGCCATTTCAGAAGGATTAGGGTGTGAAATTGCTTATGAAAATGGTGTGATTAATATTATTTCTTCTGTTGAAGAAACCTACCAAACAACGGAAAATGAAGCTTATATTGAAAAAGAGTTAAGAAATAAATATAGCGTATGTAGTACAGATATAGGGAATATTAATATGTTTTTCTGGGTGTATGAAAACGTTAATAGAGATGAAGATGCTTCTTGGGACTATGAAGTATACGGTAAATTTGAAGAAGCTGAGTTAAATAAAATATTCCAAATTAAAGATGCTACTACCCAAGAGAAGGTTAAAGCACAGCTTAAAGCACATATGGAAAATGCTGCTAAAGAGTTAATTGCAAATCATGCTAATGTAAAATTTGTAGGGGCATATGATTGTAGTTACTATGAGGATGTAACGGATTTAGATACGTATGTGCCTGTATTTTTCTGTAATTGGAGCAATTACATAGAAGATGAGGCTGGTACCTATTCTGGTAGTATACTTGATCAATTTGGATGGATTACTGAATGGGATTCAGAAGAATGGTAAAATAACAAAGTAAGGCGGCTATGAAAAAAAGCATAGTTGCCTTTTTTACATAGCTGCCTTATATAGCAAACAATTAAAATATAGGGTCACTTTTTATAGTAACTTCTACTCAAAAGTATATAAAGTCGGGTACAATAAAATAAAACAAGAGAAAAGGGGAAAAATAGATATAATGTCACCAATAAGCATACATTTACTAGAAAATAGACATTTTGATGAGCTTTTTGAATTTGAAATCCAAAATAGAGCTTTTTTTGAGAATATGGGCTTTGGACGAGCTAATAATTATTATGATAAAAAGCAATTTGAACTTATTCAGGAAGAAATTATACAAGAGCAAGCACAAGGTAAACACTTCATGTATCTAGTAAAAGATAAAATAGGCGTTATTGTAGGGAGAGTTAATTTAATAGATGTGGTAAGGAGCAATTTAAATAAAGCAGAAATTGGCTATCGCATAGGGGCGGCTTATCAGAGTAAAGGATATGGAACTAAGGCGGTAAGCTTAGCTATAGAACAAGCTAAAAAGGTTCATCAGTTAGAGCGACTAGAGGCAGGAACTAGTCCTTATAATATTGGATCACAAATTGTACTTATAAAAAATGGTTTTCAGTTTACAGATAGAAAAAAACAATCTATTTACCACAATGGCAGGTGGGAAGATAGTATTTTGTTTGAAAAGGTTTTAGATGAAATGCTAATAAAATAAATTAAACAGGTAAGGAAGAGAAGATGTATAAAATAGGTGTTATATCAGATACACATGGTTTATTAAGAGAAGAAGTGATGAGTCAGCTTGAAGATTGTCAGCTTATTCTTCATGCAGGTGATATTAATAAGCCAGAAATCTTAACTACTTTAGAGAGGATTGCACCTTTAAAGGTAGTTAGAGGCAATAATGATAAAGGAGAATGGGCTGAGGCACTTCCAGAACAATTACGTTTTACGGTGGAAGGAAAAAACTTTTTCATGGTACACAATAAAAAGGATTTTATTAAGGATAGGACAGGTATAGATGTGATGATCTGTGGTCACTCACATAAGTATAGCTGTAATTTAGAAGGAGAAACTTATGTATTAAACCCAGGAAGCTGTGGTAAAAGAAGATTTGATTTAGCCATTACAATGGCAATTCTGACCATAAACCAAGGACAAATGGAAATTAAACAAATAGACTTACCACATTAACACATAAAATTTTTAAAATAGGTTCATTCTATTTGTGAAAGGATGTGCTATTATGGCTAATAAACCTGGCTCTTGTAATCCAATGCAAAAAGGTGAACGTAGGCAAAAACTTCATGAGGAACAAAATAATCATGGAGAGTCAAAGAAAAAAACAAGCTATAGAACCCCAGTTGAATAGGTAGTAGATAAATAATAAAGGTGTACTTAGAGATTGATGCTAAGTACACCTTTATTATTTTGCCAATCATTATACGCGTATGATATTAACCTTATATATATCAAAAATAACCTTTTAACTTATTAATTTACCTGTTATTAGCAAAACAATATTATTTTTAATAATAAAGATATAATAGAGGTGCAAGAAGGAAAATAGAATTGGATGAAATTTGCATATAGGGATGAGAAGGGAGTCATGTAAAGTGATAAGTGATAAGGTAGCAACAAATGTGAATGAACAAGAGTTTAGTGTTACTGTCCAGACAAAATTGATGCAGAATTATAGAGTCGGGTCTATTATTCAGGGCGGAGCAAATATGTGCAGTACTTCTTGCATAGGGGAAGCAGGATATGAAGATGCACTATTTGTCACAGATTCGAGGGGAGAAATTTATTGTTTAAAGCAAGATTCAGGTAGTACAACTGGAATGGTAGGGGAAAAGATTGGAATGCATGGTAATCATGTTGCATTGGGAAGAGATAGTAATGGCAAGCTAATTATCTTTAGTAGCCAAGCAGAGCAGCTTTATTGCATGCAAGAGAAGAAGAAGGGAAGTTTTACGTTTAATTCCAGTGAAAATGTAGCCATTCCATTGCCAGTGAATGCTTCTTCTATAGAAGCCATTTGTGTGAAACAGATTAAAGAAGGAATGAGTATTGCCGTTTTTTATAAGACGCAGCTTGATGCAGCTTATTATGTGGCATATGGGATTTGGAAAGATCAGGCTCCAGAATTTAGGTTATTGCCTTCTACTTTCGGCAATACAGCATGTATTTGGTTAGGGAGTCAAGAAGAAGATTTAGCTTTAGCTGTCGTTGACAATATTGTGGCTACTTATCATTTGGCTAGTAAAAAAATAGAAACATATAGTTGTGATACGATTCTTCGTCCCATTGCTATTAAAAATGTAATTGGGCAAGCTGGTGAGGATATTATTTTTGCTATTATAAAAAATGGTAAGAATGCAGATTTGAGTGAACTTAAACTAAATCAGGACAAGAAAAACTGTGAAGTTATACCTTTATCTAAAGATAAATACTTTACTAGTTTTGATATTTGTAAGGTGCAACAGGATGAAGTTCACTTATTAGGTATTGCTACAGATAATGTTTTATATCATGCAGTTAAGCAAATAGATGAAAGTCAAACGACATCAGATTTAACACCAATAAGTTCGGGTATAGCACAGGTAAGTTGTTGTGGAAGTTATGCTAAGGAATTGACGGCATTTATAGTAGGTACAACACAAAATAGAGTGGCCCACTTTATTTATGAATTAGAAACAGGCAACTGGAATAGGCAATATACAGATTTGCCAACGGATACAGAGCATATTGAAGTTTATTCTTCTTATACTTCTGAAGTAATGGCTTATGATCCAGCAGGTGCCCTGTTAATTGCTACACCTGTTGAGATTTGGGCAGCAGAACTTACTAAAATTGAAACGAGGAGTGGGGTTTATTACGTAGGACCTCATAATAAGATTTTAACGTCAACTGATACAAGAGGTGTTTTATCCATTAGCCAAGAAACGAATATGCTTGCAAGTAGTGAAATAATCATCCATTTGCCAGCAGTAATGGCAGAGGATGAGACGCTAGTGATTAAGCAATTTGAGGGTGTTCAAACAAAGCTATATCAAGTTGATTCCAATCAGTTAATGAACGCAAAAAAAGCAGATGGAACTTATTTATTAGAAGATACTTATCGTACAGCTGAAACAACTACAAGTTTAGCGAATGCTATTTCTAAGTGTATGGGAATGGTAGAGCAGGTACCTGTAGGACATAAAAGTATGAATACTAGAGGAAAAGCAAAAGGCGTATATAAGGGGAAAATTATACAGTTAGATGAAATAAGAAAATTAAGAGTCCCTGAGAATCCTCAGCATTGGAGCTTAGAGTTTAGTGGAACTCAAGTGTGTTACCAAGATTTATCACTTGAAGAAGCTAATAATCAAATATTACTCATGAAACAAGGTAGTACCAATGTTCAAGGCATATTTAGCTGGATCACTAAGATCGGTGACTTTTTTAGAGGAGTTGTTGATAAAGTTATTGATGTTGTAAAAATGGTGATTACTACTGTTGTTGAAGGTATTAAGGTAGCTTTTGATTTTATTGTAGACGGTGTTAAATATGTATTTGAACAAATTGTTACTTTTGTAGAGGAAGCTTTTGATGTGGTAGAGATCATTTTTGATAAGGTGAAGGTTGCTTTTAAAGAATTATTCCAATGGTTAGGTTTTATTTTTAATTGGGATGATATTTTAAGGAGTAAAGAAGTTATTAGTTATTTAATGCAACAACAATTAGCTTTTATACAAGGTTCAGTAGAAGGTACTAAGGAAATTGTCATGAAGGGTATTGATGGCATTCAAAGCAAGGTGAGTACAATTTTTGACTGGGCAATTAAAAATATTGCAGGCAAAGAATCTTTACTAGGATATATTAAAGAAAATACACTAGATGATCCAGACATGGAAGAGGCGTATAGTAATAATTTTTTAATGGAGCAGTTTGAGAAAAATAGTCCTGCTATAGAAAGTGTAGTTTATGAAGCATTAGAGCAGGATAGTGTATTAGATGAATTTATTAAAGAACTAGAGAAGTTAATTGATTTTACAGAATCACAAGAAGCTTTTACAGAAGCTATAGCGTATTTTAAGCAAATAGGTAAAGCACCAGATGAATTATTTAATAACCTATTAGCCGGCTTATTTAAAATAATAGAAGGGATTGTTCAAGCGACTTTATCAGCTACTCAAGCTGTGCTGGGTGCATTATTCGATATTGTAGAGTACATAGTGGGCGCAATAACTAAGCTATTAACAACAGAAATAAAGATTCCTTTTATTTCACCCTTTTATAAAATGATTAGTGGTAATAGTGCACTAACATTATTAGATCTAGCGTCACTTATTATAGCAGTACCTGCAACTATTTTCTTTAAAATTGCTAAAAATAAAGCACCATTTCCTGACTCGGCAAGCATTGCAAGCTTTAAAGAACAGGTGAATGCAGAACGTATGTTAGCAGCAGCCGGATTTAAGGTGACGAATACTTTAAAAAGCTGTGTGGGTGCTGCTAGTGAGGTGGTTCAAGAATTATGCAAAGTCTTTGGAGCAGTTAGTAGTTTCTTTTTCTTTTCTTTTGCTGGAATTACTGATTGTATAAAAGATGCACCGAGTGCTATACAAATAATGCCTTTAATTGCAGAATTTTGTTGGCAAGGATTTAGCACACCTTGGATTGCATCAGATGGGGCACCAGATTGCTTTACAGAAGATGGGCAAAGCAAAGTTAATTGGATCTATATTAATTTAGGGTTAATAATAGATGGTGCATTTTATATACTAACTAAGAAATATGCAGATAGTGCAGAAGATCCAGGTAGACTAACTACAGCTATATATGGTTTGTTGCACATTATACCGACTACCCTTGCTTGTCTTCATGCAAAACCAGTAGCTATTGCAGCTAATGCTATTTCTCCAATTGTAGAGATATCAAAATTATTACTCTTAACAGAGGTTAGTGCAAGTACAGAAGGCATAAGTATAGCTTGTGCAGGTGTTATTGATGGCATGGCAGCTATTGCAATGCCAATATTAGTGACCTGTTCATAAATCATTAATAAGCATTACAAAATAAAAATAAATAGGAGTGAAGTATATGGGAGATTTTAATAATGTTTTTATGAGACCCAACTTAAGTAGTCAAGGAACAGTGCCAGCATCAGGAGATTATGCATTTTCACCGGATATATGGCCATCAGGATATGAGCCTATTACTGACTGGCAAGTTTCGCTTGTATCAGAGGATAGTTATACAAAACAATCAACAACAGATACAGTCCTAGGAAAAGATAACTATTTTTACATAAGGTGCAAAAATAATACCGATCGAACCATTTCTAGTAACGTTTCATTATATTATGCCCCAGCATCAACTATTACTTGGCCTAGTATGTGGCAAGATAATATTATTAAAACAGATTTAGGTGAAAATAAAGCACATATTGATTATTTAAAGCCAGGTAAAATAGGAACTATTGATAGACCTTTTGTATGGAGACATGTACCAAAGCCTAATAATGGAGATCATTATTGTATTATTGCTCAAATTAATGATGATCAAAATACGAATCCATTTCCAAGAGTAGATACACAGCTAGATCAAGCTAAATTAATGCTGAATAATCTGAGATGGGCTCAGAGAAATATTACTATTGTTGATAAAGGAGCACCTACTTTTTCTTATACGGCTGATATTAGTGTACCTATTAACATTACACCAGGTAGTAGAAAGTATAAAGTAAGTGTCATGCCTAAAGGATATATGGGTTGGGAAGTAGAATTTGTATGTAGTATGGGAGACTCTGAAAATAAGGCAATTAAGTTACAGAGAAATAAAATCACATCAGATAATATGGTTTTAGGATGTAGCTGTACTTTGGATCCAGGTTATTCAGCTAAGATTACAGTATATATGTATAATACTTCAGGGCAGGCATCAGCAGCTGGTGCAGAAGTGCCTTTAGAAGTCTCTTATCAAATAGACGATTCAGAGTTAAAGGAAGCATGCTTAAGAGGCTTAATAGATCCTGTGTATTCTAATCGACTTCATGCTGCAATAGAAGGTATAGAAAATGGATTAGAAGGTGGGATTGTTTATTATACTAAATTAGGTTCTTATTCTTCTTTAGCAAAATAATGATTTTCGCGAGATTTTAGGATATGAGAAGGTATCTGTAGCAGTTATTATAAAATGAAGGATATATGAGCGATTTATATCAGGTAGTAGGTGGGATGAATTTTACACCTATGGAAATGTAAGATGATAAAAAGCGATTTAAAGAAGAGGTATACTTCTTTAAGTCGCTTTTTAGTTTTATATAAATATAAGAAAAGGTAGCTTTTTATTATAAATCTAAAAAGGATATTGACTTGGAGTTAACTCAAGGATGTATAGTAACATTAGATGTAAGTAATTTGGAAATATAAAGGATGTACACCGTGCGTAAATGGCACAAGCATCCAGGAGGGCAGATTTTACTTGTAAAAGTGGAAAAGCCTCTTCTTCTCACACCATGATCCTCAGACTGTAGAATGGTTCATGAGTATTGTAAAATAGTAAGGTGAGAATTGGCCGGAACACATACTATAACATACATTTGAATAGTCTATGAAAGGTTGGTAGATAACATGAAGATAAGCAACAAAGAAGAATTTGTAAAGGTAAGTATGTTTGGAATTGGAGCGCCTAATGATGGCTTTGCACAGTATTTTAGCGGAGCATCTTTCCTTAATCCACTTACAGAGTATGGAAAATGTCCAGTATTTCTTGCAAATGTAACATTTGAACCCGGTTGCAGAAATAACTGGCACATCCATCATGCAGATAAAGGCGGCGGACAGATTCTAGTATGTACAGCTGGGAAAGGTTGGTATCAGGAATGGGGTAAGCCTGCACAGGAATTGAACCCAGGAGATGTGGTATATATTGCCTCTGGAATTAAACATTTTCATGGTAGTCAGAAAGATTCATGGTTTTCACACATTGCAGTTGAGTGTCCAGGAGAGAATTGCAGTAATGGATGGCTTGAGCCAGTAACCGACGAACAGTACGATAACTTATAAAAATTGATAAAGAAATAAAGGATTCAAGGGGGTTTTAAAATGAGTAAAAAAGTATTAGTTTTATCTGCAAGTCCAAGAAAAGGTGGTAATTCAGACCTGTTATGTGACAAATTCATAGAAGGTGCAACAGCAGCAGGGAATGAAGCTGAGAAGATATTTTTAAGAGATAAACGAATTAACTACTGCGTGGCCTGTGACAGCTGTCAAAAAAATACTGGGAAATGCGCCTTAAAAGATGACATGGAAGGAATTTTAGAGAAAATGATTACAGCAGATGTAATCGTTATGGCAACCCCTGTTTATTTTTATACCATGGATGCACAGATGAAAACCTTAATTGATAGAACCGTAGCAAGATATACCGAGATTAAAAATAAGGAATTTTATTTTATAGCAACAGCTGCTGATAGTAGTAATCAAGCTATGGAAAGAACGATAGAAGGTTTTAGAGGTTTTACAGACTGTCTTGGAGGGGCAAAAGAGAAAGGAATTATCTATGGAACAGGTGTATGGACTAAAGGAGAGGTAAAAAGAAGCCCAGCTATGAAAAAGGCTTATGAAATGGGAGAAAAGGTATAAAAGACATAAGTGGCATGAACAGAGCATTGTGTTATTGAGCCGGCTTATGAAAAAGGGATATAAATGATATAATGAAGAAAAGGAGGCTTTAATGATGACAATTGCTGAAGTAAGTAGAAAATATAACCTTTCTCCAGATACACTGCGTTATTATGAACGTATTGGACTTATTCCTGCTGTCCATCGTAATAAAAGTGGGATAAGGGATTATACAGAAGAAGCCTGTAAGTGGGTAGAGTTTATCAAGTGTATGAGAAGTGCAGGTATGCCCATTGAAGCGTTAATTGAATACGTAGCGCTATTTGCACAAGGAGATGAAACCATTGAAGCGAGAAAAGATCTTTTAATAGAACAGCGAAGACTTCTAGCAGAGAAAATGGAAGAAATCAGGGCAACTATAGAGCGCTTAGATTATAAAATAGAAGGATATGAAAAAGGGCTTGTAATAAAAGAAAAAGAACTAAGGGAAATGGAACTATAAGAGTGAATTGAAAAAGGTACTACTAGGATGGATGAAACTTCTAAGTAGTACTTTTTTTGTTTTAGAAAAATGAAGTTATTAGTTATTATATGGGCAGAGTAAATTAAGGCGTTTGGGAAGAAAATGAGAGGGGCTACCTATCCTACGGTGTTCCGCTCCGTATTTGTTAAGGCACTAAGCTCACTTTTTTGATGAACGCCTGAAAACTCGTTACACTCAAACACTCAGGCTAACTTCCATCAAAAAAGTTCACTAAGTGCCTTTAACAAATACTACGAAGTCACCCCTACGGATAGGTAGTCCCTCTCATTTTCCACAAACGTTAGTGACAGCACCTTAGGAATATAATAATACTACTATGAAGAGTTAAAAATAGGATTAGTTCAAGTAAAGCTTTAAATTAACTAATTTAAAAGTGTTTTTATCTTTTAGCTCTAGAATTACTTTATAGGTATTACTTTCGTCTAAGGTCATATTTATAAATGGATAGTAACCTATCGAATTATATCCAACCTCCCCCTTACTCACTAATTCATTAGTTGCTTCGTTATAAACTTCATAGCTGGCATTTTTAGCAAAAGTAGTAACATCAAATGTATAAGACCCAGTTTGAGTGGCGTCTACATAAAAAGTATATTTGCCATCACTAATAATGTTTTCAAGTAAATGAATACCCTTTAATTGCGTATTACTTCCCAAAAAGATTATTAGAACAATCATAAGAATGCTCATTCCCCATATCCATAATCTTTTAAAATCTAAACTTAAGTTCTCCGGTATCATATGAAGACCTACCTTTACTTGAAATTTATTCTTGTAGATGGATGCATTTTTTGTAATACAATAATGCCATCATACGCTTGTGAAGGAACCATTTTTAAGGTGTAAAAGGTTTTAAGAGCTTTTTGCCAACTATTGAACTCGGCACCAATATTTGTCATAGCTACTTGGCTATCAAGTATTTTCTTAAGCTCATTATTTTCTTTAGCGACCATAAAATCCATGAAATAGATATTGTCTTCTAGATTTTCAAACAGAGAGGTAAGTGCATTAGTATTGCTTAGTGTCATAATCATATCTTTTCCGGAACTATTTACAACATTAAAGGTACTTTCTAAAAAATCAGTACCAATGGCATAGTAAGCCTTACCATAGCTTTTTGCAAGTCGTTCTCCCATACAAGTAAATCCTGCAGATGAAGACGTTTTTTCTATGTGCCCATTATGACCGGTAATAAAAATCATTTGATTTTCTTCGTAATTGAGTATCCAATCAATTTTATCTTTCATATACTGGTCTCTTATATTGGCATAATTCATACCTGAACTACGCAAGGTTGCATTTTCTTTAATAGACTGGGCGCATTGCAGGGCAAATGCAAATTCTTTCTCACTTGATTGAGCTATGAAATCCTTCTTAGAGGCCATCATTATTTTCATTAAGGCATCTACTTTTGTCATTGCAACCTTTACCTTGATTTGATCCTGAGTGTAAACCGTTTGATCATTTAAATCAGAAAGTAGAGTTGAATATTGTTTTGAAAGCTGCTTATTTACTTTGTTAAGATAGTTAAACAAAAGCTCTTTGTTATTATCATAACGCTGCATATCAAAGCCATAGAACTTTAGCTTTTTATTTTCAGGTGCTGTTTGGTTGTAATTTCTCATCCACTCAATTAAATCAGCCATTTCTTGGGTTTTATAAATAGCAAATCCTATTTCAGTAGCCGCTTCTTTAGCAGTGCCAGGCCCTCCTGAAATATAGTCATTTACCTTTGCACTTCCACCAAAATCACCTTCTATTGCAAAGATGTGACAAATATTATTTTCTATTAAAGCTTTAAATACATCGAGCTTTAATGTCTGTAACTCGCTATTTCCATGTGTTGCTTCACCAAGACCTACTATTTTAATGGAAGGATCTACTGATATTTTGTCTACTGATATAACATAATTTTTTACTGCTATAGCCGGTTGAGCTTTAGTAGAGCTTACAAGAAAGCAAATTGATAAAATGGCTGATAAGACTAGGTATCTCTTTTTTCTCATTTATACTTTTCTCCTATAACTTTTTATGTTGATATTTCCAAGCTATGTATTTAACTAGTTTTATTAATAATTATATCGTTAATTAAAAGATTAATTAGAAAACTCATTAAAAATTAATTATTGAGACCGGCATAGGGCCTATAAACAAAGAAATAGAAAAGATACAACAGGAATTATAAAAAACAAAATACTAAAAAGGCACTACTAGGAAGTATTAAACTTCTAAGTAGCGCTTTTCTGGTGTTGCTCCAGACTCTTGTATTTTACCTTTATAAAAGCTAACCTGGCCTCAAAAAGAGCATAGTATGGCTCCTCAGCACTATATGATTTTTAGGGCTATGGGGATAGCAAGTATAAAAGTTAAACCAATGAGTGAGGAGCTCCTTAAAGTCTTGGCTGGTGCACCCTACTCAAGGAAGCAAAGACCTTAAGACTCTGGTTTGAAACTTTGTTTGATTAGTTTTTAGAATTATATATATGTGGGCAGCCAGTGGAATCCCTAATAAAAAATGAAAAATTTATGGACCATTTTTGCATATAACCTACCATGACAATTGTCACTCCTACCTTCGTTTTCTTGTCACTGTTTCTCACCACCGCACCTATGTTACATTATTACTATCAAATCACACCAGTGTGGGTATAAAGGGGAGAGGGGAGCTATGGGAGCTTTTGTAGAGGTTAATAAATTAGTTAAAATGTATGGAGATTTTTGTGCGGTTGATCATTTGAGTGTCAGCATTGAAGAAGGGGAAATCTTTGGGCTTTTAGGGCCTAATGGTGCTGGTAAGTCGACTACCTTAAGTGCTATTACCACTTTAAATAACTTTGAAAAAGGAAGTATTAAAGTTGGAGGTTTTGATATTGTAAAAGATAAAATGAAGGTCAAAGCATTAGTAGGAATGGTGCCACAGGATATTGCTGTTTATAAGCACTTAAATGCTTTAGAGAATGTGAAATTCTTTGCTTCTTTTTATGGATTAAAAGGAAAGGCATTGGAGGAGGCAGCATTAGAAGCGCTTGAATTCGTAGGACTAAGTGAAAAACTTAAGATGAAACCAAGGCAGATGTCAGGTGGTATGCAAAGACGACTGAATATTGCTTGTGGTATAGCTCATAGGCCAAAGCTGATCGTTATGGATGAACCTACCGTTGGCGTAGATGCTCAGTCTAGAGAGCATATTTTAAATTCGATTCGTATCTTAAAACAAAAAGGGACTACGGTGATTTATACATCACATTATATGCAAGAGGTAGAAGAAATTTGTGATCATATTGCTATTGTGGATCATGGAAAGCTTATTGCTAATGGAACTAAAGAAGAGCTAGTATCCTTGGTAACAGATATAAAAGGCTGCAGTATCACAACGAGAATCACAAGTAAGGTAGATACTGAGCAGCTAAAAAAAGAACTTTCTGTACTACCTGGAGTAGTGAGAGTTAGCTTAGAGGAAAATGAAATCCACTTAGACTTATCTATTAAATGTGAAAATATGATGCCAATTCTAGAGGTAATTAATAATGATAAGCTGCCTATTATGAATGTGACAAGTGAAAAACCAAATCTAGATATGACGTTCCTAAGTTTAACAGGACGAGAGTTAAGATAGGGGGAAATTACATGAAAAATATAATTTTAAACGAATTTAAAAGTTTTTTGCGTAATCCGTATTTAATCTTTGTTCTTATTATATTTCCAGTAGTATTAGTTTATATTTTAGGAAGTTTCTTAGAGGGGGTACAGACTGCTGACCAAGCTATTGGGGCTGTTCATTTAGGCTATTTTATAAGTAAAGATCAAGCAGATGAAGCAGAACAAATAAAAGCAGTACAAATAAGAAGTTTGCTAGAAACTACAAATGAGAAGCTAAATGAAGCAAACGTTCTATTTGAAGAAGTGTCTTTGAAGGAAGATGGGTTAACACTTCTACAAGAGCAGCTAGTTGATGCTTATCTTGTTTATGAGGCAGGTAGCTTAAAACTTTACGAAGGAACAGACGTTTATTTAAACCATACAGTCAAATGTATGATAACAGGTATGTTAAAGCAAATGGATGTATATGAAATAGCGACTAATAGTTTAAATACTAGCAGCTTTCATTTTGACGAAATGCAATTAGCCAATGAAAAAACATATACAGTATCTAAAAAGTTACAAACACAAATGTCAATGATGGATTATTATGCTATTGCCATGACCACTATGACCGCTTTTTTTGGGAGCATTGGTTCTTGCATGGCATTTACAGATGAGAAAAATAGTAAGACAATTAATAGGCTTATTATATTGCCACAGAATCGTTTTAAGCTTTTTGCGGGAAAAGTAGTAGGTTTGATGCCACAAGCTATTTTGCAGGTGACAGTGATTATGGTAGTAAGTAGCTTCGTTTATGGCGCTTCTTACGGCAAGGATTTAGCTAGTAATCTTCTATTATTTGCATTATTTGCAGGAACGTCGGTTACTGTAAGTGCTATTGGCATATTATTAAGTTTAATTTTTAAGAAATCTATGGTAGTTCTTTTATTTGCAGTGAATTGGCTCCTCTTGTTTTTTAGTGGTATATTTGCCATGGCAATGGCAATAAAACCGCTATGTGATTATTTACCACCTTATATACTTAATCAAGCAGCTATTAAGCTCAGTTTATTTGGAGAATCCCAAGAGGTTTGGTGCATCATAGGTGTTGAATTAATCATTACAATGAGTGTACTTGTTTTAGGTGGCATTATTTTTAGCAAAAAACAAGAGGAAAGGGGCTAAGTTATGAAAAATATAGTAACCTTTTTTGATATGAGTTTAAAGCGCAACTGGTTTTCAATTATTTTTGCTGTTGCATTAGGTGTATTACTTTGTGTAATGCAAGAAAGTTTTGGTGGTAACTTTAATACAGCTTTTAGAGAAATGAAAGTGGCAGTTATAGATCAAGATAAAAGCGCTTTATCAAAGCAATTGATCAGCTATCTTAAAGAAGAAATTGGCATGCAAATTGATACAGGGAAATCCTATGAGGCTTATAGCAATGAGTTGCTAAACCGAGAGCTGTCAGCTATAATTGAGATAAATAAGAATCTTCAAAACGAACTAGTTGCTCAGCGCACTATTGAGCCTATTCAAGTAACCACCATTAATAACTATGCCAATGAAGCTTTTATCAAAGCCTATGTAGATGTGTATGTGGAAAGTGTAGAGGTACTGGGTGCTGCTAGTGGAGGAGATAGTAAGCAGTTTGAGGTGCTATTAGAGGAAATGCAAGATGGCGATCATGGACTAGAGCTTATAAGTGCTAGTGAGACCATGATAGAAAGATATACTGCCGGTGTTGGCTTTAAGTTAACACAGGGTTTTTATTTGAATTTTATTTTCTATATTGGTTTATTTATTGGGTTGATGATTGTAACAGATCATGTAGAGGGCACCTTTAAGAGAATACAAAGTACACCCATGAGACCTATAGAGTATATTTTAGGAACAGCTCTTTATGCACTCATTGTAGGTAGTATTTCATCAGTTATTTATATAGGTTATTTAGGTTTTAAGCAAAGTGATGTAGGCTTACCTTTTTGGATGGTGGCTTATTTGTTATTAGTATTTGTCTTAATTGTTATTGGTATTTCTATGATTTGTGCCTTTATAGTGAAGACGAAATTGGGAGTGGTTTTTTCTATTTATGGTGCTGGATGTATGGCAGCTATTTTAGGTGGTGCTTACTTTGAAACCAATATGGCACCAGAATTTATGAGGAGTCTTGCTAAGATTGTGCCACACTATTGGTATATGGAATGTATTAGAGGTATGCAGGAAAGAGGAAGTTATAATCCTATGGGGGCTCTCATTATTTTAGGATTATATGCCTTGTTCTTTATGTTATTAGGGGCAGTATTATTTAATAAACAGCTTACAACGAATGAGTAAGCCATAAGGATGGGGAAAATGAAAGAAACAACAAGGGTATTTGCTATATATAAGGTGATTGCGTTAGCCATAAGCTTGGTTTTCATGCAGCAATATAGCAAGGAAACTGTTTTTATAACAGGTTCAGCCCTTGCTTTTTTATGCATTTTTATAATAATGTATGCGCTTGATTTAAAGTGCAATGGGTGGAAAAGAGAAAGTCTAAAGGGTAAGTGGCTGGGGAAAGTAAATCTATTTTTAATTCTTCTTTTAGAGGGAGTATTACTCGGATTAGGAATAGAAGAATGGCAGCCTATTTTTATTGTATTAGGGATAGAACTTATAAGCTATTTAACAGAGGAACATGACTTCTACGGCTTGAGCGTAGCCGGGTTTATAGTGATGCTTGGGATTTACCCAGGATCTATTAACTTGGTTCTTATTAATATATTGGTTTTAATAACCTTATTGATTACAATAAATGATAGTAAAAAGCTAAGTTTTTATAAAATACTTAATAGAGATCAAAGAGAACAACTGATTCATCTAGAAGAACAGATTAAAGATAATGAAAGGCTTATTAAAACGATTAAATACTCAGCAGTTTTAGAAGAAAGAAATCGTTTATCAGCCAGATTGCATGACAAAATAGGGCATAGTATATCCAGTAGTATTATTATGTTAGAAGCAGCTATGCTTCAGATGAAGAAAGATCAAGAGAAGGCACTCATTAGCATGCAAAAGGCTACAGCTCATTTAAGAGAAGGTGTAGATGATATTAGGAAGGCATTAAGAGAAGAGAGGCCCATTAGAAGTGACCTAGGAAGTAGTGATATTCAGCTGTTATTAGATGAAGCTAATGCAAAATATGAATTACATACTATTTATCGAACAGAAGGTGATCTAGAACAGGTTAACTTGGAATTATGGCAGTGCATTAAAGAAAATGTAGGAGAGCTTTTAACCAATGTATTAAAGCATTCGAAGGCTAGTGCTTTTACTGTGGAGATTAAGGTGATGACTGCTATGGTGAAGGTGAGCTACTATGATAATGGGGTTTGTAAAGGCAAGCTAATTAAAGGGTTAGGCCTAGAAGCAGTTGAAGAACGTACCATTAAATGCAATGGGAAATGCTTTTTTGAAATGAATGAAATGGGTTTTAAGGTGATAAATATCTTTTTAATTTCATAAGGGGGAATTTCTGTGATTCATATTATTTTGGTAGATGATGATGCCATGATTAGAGAAGGGCTAAAAATGATTATAGAGACCCAGGAAGATTTTATTTTAGATGCTGTATGTGAAAATGGGGAAAAAGCCATAGAGGCCTGCAGACTTTATAAGCCAGAGGTAACACTTTTAGATATCAGAATGCCTGGCATGAATGGGATTGAAGTTGCTAAGCTCCTTATAGAAGAGAACATTAGCAAACCATTGCTATTAACAACCTTTGATGAACCAGACTTGATTTTAAATGCCATGAAAGCAAATGTCTATGGCTATATTTTAAAAAGTGCTTCAGCAGATACCATGCTTTCTGCTATTCGAACAGTAGCTTTAGGAGGAAATGTTTTTCAAAAGGATGTTATGGATTTTATTACTTCCCAGGTATCAGAACAAAAGCAAAAGGAAAATCATTTATTTGATAGCTTAACAGAAAGAGAAGTGGAAGTAGCAGCGGCTATTGCAGAAGGCTTGTCTAATAAAGAGATTGGGAAAAAGCTGTTTATTTCAGATGGAACTGTAAGAAATCACATTAGCGTTATTTTGAGTAAAACAGGACTTGAACATCGTACCCAAATTGCAGTAAGATATTTGACTCGTTAAGAGGTGTAAGTCATTAAGGAGATGAAGGAAATGAATAGAGAAATGCTTTATAAACAAATGGAAGACTTAAAAGAAAAGGGACTTATAAAGGAACTATTTGAATTAGTAGAGAATAAACTCTTTTCAATAACGAACATGTCTTGCAGCTTACCGTATTACCAGATATTGAAGGCTATTCCTTTTGAACAAATACCTTCTGTACTCAGTAAATTGATAGTAGCTTGGTTGGCCTTCCTAAATGGTGATAATAACTATGCTTATGGTAATATGAAAAAGCTTGAAGAAGAAGAAATGACCAATAAGCAGTTAATAGCTTTTTATTACTCACTTCAAGCATTAATGACCTTTAATACAGAGGCTGAGAAGAAGTTAGCTCTAGCAAAACTTAGTGTAGAAGTATTGCCGCCCGAAGAATGTTCTTTATTTATGGCCAATGCCAAGCTTACCTATGCTCAAATGCTAGCCGGCTTTTTAAGGTACAGAGAAGCAGCACTATTATTCGATGAAGCTTACCAGATGTTTTTTAACCTGAGATTAGATTTCCCAGCTAGCGTAGCCCTTACAAATAAACTACTTAATTTATATTATCTAGGAGACATGAGAAGGGTGATTGAAGAAAGTAATCAAACCTTGATTCAAATAGGCGATATGAGTGAGAGAGATAAGGGATATTGGGACATTATTTATTTACCACTTGGTATGTGCTATTTTCAAATGGGAAAGTTAAAACTGGCATGCAAGTATTTAAAATTAGCTAAAACGTGTATAGAAGATACACAAATGCTTCATATGCAAGGTGTAGTGGAGCCTTTTTTAATGAAGGCTTATTACTTGCTGGATGAACAAAGGCATATGCAAGAAGTGATGTCAGATCTTTTAGCTAGATTAGGGCATATGCATTATATTTATAGAGAACTATTTCAATGCTTGTACTATGTTTTAACAGAAGATACGACTTATACAAATAAAGAAGAAATAGAGGCAATGATTGAGCGCCTTGAAATGGAATTTACAAAAAATCATTATCAAGGGCAGTATCAAGTAGTGGAACTTTTACTCTTGCTTCAGCAAAAAGGGCTGAGCCATATTATAACCATTCCTTATTTATTAGATATGTTGAAAAAAGTGCGTTTTACAGGTATGAGGACACAGCTTCAAGAACTGCTTATTTTCTTAGCGGAAATTAACTTAAAAGCTAATAGGAAAAAAGAGGCTATCAGTTGTTTAAAGGAAGCTGTGCAAGTTCAAAGAGAAACAGGTATTGTAGCAAGCTTTTACTTATTGGGAAGAGAAATCCTACCTTTGCTAAAAAAGATAGATCAAGAAGTATACCTTCTCGTAGCACAATTTCATAAGGAGAATGAAACGAGTAAAGTAGGCATTAAAAAAGAAGAGTATCTTTTAACACCAAAGGAAAGAGAAATCTTAAGCCTAGTAGCAGAAGGAAGAAGTAATGCAGAAATAGGAGATCAGCTTTATCTAACGATTGGAACTGTTAAATGGCATATGAATCATATATTGGGAAAACTAGAAGTGAAAAATCGTATACAAGCAGTGAGTGAAGCCAGGAAGTTAGGGGAAATTACCTAACTTTAGTTAGGCGAAGGACGTTACCAACTTTGTTACAATGAAGGAGGTTTAACAAAGGAGGTAAGAAAATGGAAACTCTAGAAAGTCATTTTCATTTATGGTATGGTGTCATATTTTTTATTTTGCTTTATGGGATTGCTATTTTATTTGTGCCGTTTTATAAAAAGATGGATCGTAAACCAGCTACAGCTTATATGGCATTTGTAATTGCTTTTGCTATAGAAATGCATGGGATTCCTATGAGTATGTATTTTATTTCATGGCTTATAGGTAAGAGGCTTCCAGAAGGGGTATTGTGGGGGCATACACTAGTAAATCAAATAGGATATTTAGGAATGTATCTCAATATCGCTCTAAGTATAAGTGGTATCATGATTATTGCTAATGGTTGGTATAATATCTATCATAAATATTGGGCAAAAGAAGCAGGTAAAGGGAAAGTGGTTAAAACAGGCATTTATAAGTATATTCGTCATCCACAGTACACAGGCTTTATGATGATTACTTTGGGGATGCTATTAGAATGGGCGACACTCCCGATGCTTTTAATGTGGCCTTTTATTGTATGGCTTTATAATAGGTTAGCAAGAAAAGAAGAAAAGGATATGATAGAAGAGTTTGGTGAGGAATATCTCAGTTACATGGAAAGAACCAAGCGCTTTATTCCATTTGTAATATAAAGAGGAGAAATAGAAATGATACATTTTAAGACATTAATCATAGGGGTAGTAGGTCTTATAGTAGCAGTCACTAGTGGTTGTATGGCTGAAGAAGCAAGCAAGGCGGTAGATGATATTTTAGGGAGAAGTTATCAGGAAATGAAGGTAAGTTCTACTTCTATTAATGAAGCAAATCGATTATTAACGCAAACAGTAGCTCAGAAAAAACAGAATGAGCCTCAAGGAGATAATTTAAGTCCAGCACTTAGCTTTGATGAAGTGGAAGGTGCTAACTGCTATGCTATTTATATGTTTGACAAAACAGCTAATCATTGGTTACATTGGCGTGCTATTATAACCAATGCCACGGATTTAGAACAAGGTGCTTATACAGAAACAAAGGATTATATAGGACCCTATCCACCTAAAAGTAGAGACCATAGTTATTGTATAGAAGTTTATGCTTTAAAACACAAACCAACTAATGAGATAGGAAAGATGGATGGTACTAATTCTTATGAAAAGGTTGTTAAAGCACTTGACCATGTCAATGACGAGTCGGGAAATATACTAGGTTATGGCTCTGTCACAGGATATTATAAGCATGGAGACATGACAAAATAAAAATAATAGATATATTGAAATAATAAGGCCAAGAAGATAGTAACCATATTTTCGTGGCTTTATTATTGAAGGATAAAAAGTGACAAAATTTACTCAATAACCATGCTAAACTATTAAAAAAGATAGGAGGCAAGAGAAATGAAAAAGGGAGCAGTAGCTTTGATCGTAAGTCTTATGCTAATGACTATAGTATTTGCTAAAGAGCCAACAAAAGTATCAGTTGTTATTAAAACACAAACAATACAGTGTAATGGGGAAGCGCAGAAGAAATTGGTTATCCAGCATAGAGGAACTACCTATGTACCATTAAGAGAATTAGGAAATATGTTGAAGGTTAGTGTAAGTTATAAAGATGATACTATTATTGTAGGAAGTTCTCAAGCAGCAACTAGTGTACAAAGTACTGAAGTGGCTGAATTAAAAGCACATATAGTGCAAGCAGAAATGAAGTATCAGCACTACCAGGGAAATAACGTGATGGGTGCAGAAAATATGATTATTTATAATGGTACTACCTATATGCCACTTCGAACCTTTGGAAAAATTGTAGATACCGATATCTCCTATGAAAATGGTAATATTATCATAGGAACAGTAGGGAAAAAGGACAAAGAACTTAATCAATCTACTAATCAGACAAAGCCTGTTCCCCTAGGAACAGAGCAGTTAGTAACAGTAAAATCAGGATTAAAAGAATATAGTGCTAAGATTAAGATTAATGAAGTATTAAGAGGTGATGAAGCCTGGTCAGTATTAGAAGAAATAAGTAGTAACAAGCCCGCACAAGAGGGTAAAGAATATGTTTTAGTGAATTTTTTAGTGGAAGTGGTATCTGTACAAGATGAAGGCGTGGTAAGCTTTGGAACTAGTCTGTCTGGAGGCGAAAGTACCAATATGAAAGGGACAGTAAGCATATCCTACCATGACTTTATACCTTATAATAGTCAAAATGCTAGATACGAGTCTGAATATGTAAAAATGCCATATACAGCACTTCAAGGAAGAGTCAAGGCGGGAGATCAATTAGATGCATGGGGTGTTTATGTAATAGATGAAAAAGATACAGCACCTAAATTACTATTTGGATATAATTTTTCAACTGCTACAGGTGGTACATGGTTTAGTTTGAGTTAAAGAAAAGGGGATATAGTTTTATTCTTGCTGTATGCGGGGGTGGAATATGGGAGAACTAAGATATCAAATAAGAAAAGTGTTAGTAGGAATAAGTCTAATAAGCGTAGCTTTATTGCTAGGATGTAATAGGATTAATACTCATCCAGAAACTATAAGAGAAAATAATTCAGGAACAGTGGTACAAGAAGAGGCTTTGATAGAACAGGCACCTATAGCTAAAGTAATAGATGACCTAGAGTGGAAATGGATGACAGATCCTAAGGAAGAAACCATGCTTAATGGGCAATTAGTTTATCCTAAAACTTCTTTGTACTTAACAAGTAAAACAAATCCTACGCTTTGTATCGATTTAAAACATCAAGTAGTGGGGATTTACCAAGAAGATGAACAAGGAAGAGACATTTATCCTAAAGATGCTTATTTACCTTTAAGTAATTGGTTTGCAGGCGGGGGAGAAAATATCATGATTAAATTAGAAAATGCTACGAGCTTTTATGTCATGGTAAATCCTGTTGAAGAAGGCACTCCAGATTATATAGGAAGAGGACCAAGTACGTCATGGCAAGATTATTTACCTATTGCCAAGGTGACCTACAAGTTAGATGAGAAGGGTAGTATAAAAGAAATGAGCGGTGAGATATATGAAGTAGATTACAGTGCCTTTTTCAAAGAGAGTAAGCCAGTTCCATTGCAACTTGAATATGCTGTATGGGAAAGAAAAACCAAGCATGGGCCAAGTAGTTGGTATAGGCTTTATTTGAATTTAAAAACAAATCGAGAAGAAACCATAGATTTAGGTTTGTACTTATCTAAGCCTCAGTTAGTGGTTAAAGAAGAGATAAAGGATATAAAGGATATAAAGTTGCCCAAGGAAACAATAGCTGTACTACAAGGAACATATGAGGAGCAGGAGCGTGTAATAAAAGAGTATTTTATACTTTATCTTAAAGATGATTATTTAAGGCTTCAATATACAGAGGTAAATCATGAAGAATTTACCTATACCAAAGAAATATATAAGCAAGCCGTAACAGATGGGCAGGATATACAGTTAGGTGAAATGAAAGTACGAAGCCAGCCATATATAGCGGATGAAGGATATCATCCTGTAGTGTACAATGGTAGCTTGCTAGGTGGTTCAAAGGATAATATGGTTTATTCTTATTTAGAAATGTGTCAATATATTCATCAAGATGAACATTATAAGGTTTATAGTCTAGAAAAGGGCTACATAAAGGAAATTGAACATTCTCAGTTTAGTTTAAAACAAGATAATGTGATCAATGCCAATTCCTATAGAGGGGAAATACAAATAGATGAAAAGATGCCTTATCTAGCAGTTAGTGGTACATGGGAAGCAATGCCTAGAATACCTAAGGCGCAAAGTATAGATAGTTATCAAAAGTTTTTCCCTAATGCTACAATTTTACAAAACTACCGTATTGATATTGAAGGAGACGGGCAAGATGAAGTGGTACTGATACTACAAGAAGAAGGAAATACAAAGCTAATACTTCGAAAAATAGGTGATGATGGCACTGTACATACTATGAGAGAGATTATTAGTTTAGTTACAGAAGACAAAGGAAGGATTGTAGCTATTGCTGATGTGCAAAATGATGGTGTTGTGGAAATAGTTGTTGAATCTGAAGAGTGGGGAAATCCAGGATATAAGGTATATGGTTATCAAAATGGCTCATTGTACGAAGTATTTGGTGATGTGGAAGATATACACTGTTGGCACTAAACGAAGATGTATTTTAAAACATAGATTGAGCCATAATAATCAGAGTAATGTTTAATCATATAAAAAGGAGCATCATTTATGATCAGTCGTGTACTTTCTATACTTTTATTAACAACCTGCTTAGTAAGTAATAGTGGAAAGGTTCAGGTTATTCCAGTAGAGGTCGATAGTTCTAGAGAAGCTGAAGTAATTAGGATTACTTTGCAAAAATTAGATCAAGTATTAAAGGATAAAAACGGTGTTCCTATGTTACAGGTTCAAGGCAATATCCCTGTAGTTACTATAGGGGGTAATCAAAAAGCTACTAAAAAGATGAATGATTTTTATCAAAATAAAAAGAAAGCTTTTGAAATACAGCAAGCTATTGATTTTAAACAAGCCCAAGAAGATTATAAAGGGCGAAGTGAGGAAGAAAGAGCCTACTGGGAAGGTTATGGCTTAGGTATGAGTTATATGCCAGAAAGGCTAGATGAAAAAGTAATTAGTTTGGTAGAAAATAATGATGAATATACAGGTGGTGCACATCCTAATAGTTGGCGTTATGCTCAAAATTTTGCTCCTAATACGGGCAGGCGATTAACTTTAAAAGATATTACCACAAATGAAAAAGCAGCTATTACTTTTATTAATCAAGAGTTACTAAAACAAACTAATAAGTATGAATATAAAGAATATTTTTTTGAAGGCTATGAAAAAAACATCAAGGATATTTTAACAGAAGATACTTGGTACCTTTCAGATAATGGGTTTGTGGTCATCTCTAATGAATATATTATTTCACCTCATGCGGTAGGTATTTTAGAATTTACGATTCCTTATGAGGCATTTCCTTATTTAAAGAAAGAATATAGACCATTAAGCAAAGGAGTACCTAATGAAATGACTTCTCCTATGGAAAATAAGGTGTACTAAGTCGTTATATATAGGTTTGGTTTCAACAAGAAATAGTGTATGTATGAGTATACGATTTTGAAAAATGAGAGGGATAGAGCACCTTAATTATCCCAAATAGCTATATGGATGTTAGAATAAAAGAGATATAAAGTACATCTTTTGTAGATAAATAAGATGTTAGGGGGGAGAAAATGAGTAAACAGGAAATAAACTATAATGAAAGGCGAGTCACTATCAAAGACATTGCAGAAAGCTTAGGGGTAAGCACAGCTACAGTATCTAATGTGATTCATGGAAAGACCAAGAAAATATCAGCCAAAACAGTTGAAAAAGTGCAGGAGCTTTTAGAGGTAAGTGGCTATATTCCTAATATGGCAGCAGTTTTATTAGCTCAAAATAGCTCTAAGATTATATGTGTCATGCTCTCAGATGATCAAAAATACAATGGACAAATGCTAAAGGATCCCTTTGTGAGTGATATACTAAATAGCTTATCTAAATGTCTTAATCAAAAGGGCTATTTTATGATGGTCAAGGAAGAATCACGTTTAGATAAGATTGTACAGTATGCTTCTATGTGGAATATGGCAGGGCTTATTTTAATTGGCTATTGTAATCAAGATTATCAAAGTTTAAGAGCAAAAATGCACATCCCTTTTTTGGTCATTGATGGCTATGTGAATCAAGCTGAGAAATATTCAAATGTAGGTATTGATAATGAAGGTGGAGGCTATCAAGCAGGAACTTATTTAGTACATAAAGGTCATCGTAAAATCATGTTTTTATCAGATAATGATACTTGCGGCGATCATGAACGCTATATGGGCTTTAAAAGAGCACTTTTAGACAATCAAATAATAGTTATGCCAGAAGATTTTAAGCTATTGCCTTTTGATGAGAAAGAGCGTTTTGCTTATTATAAGCACTTATTGAAAGAAATAAAAAAATACACAGCTGCTTTTTGTGCGTCTGATGTATATGCCATTGAATGGATGAATTATCTTTTAGACCAAGGCGTAAAAATTCCAGAAGATTTTTCTATTATAGGATTTGATGATATTCAGCTGGCTCAGTATGTAAGGCCTAAATTAACAACTATCAAACAAGATATGAATAAAAGAGCAGAAAAGGCTATAGAGCTACTTGAAGCGCTGATAGCAGGAGATGAAGTAATAGCAAACGTGGTACTTCCCACCTCCTTAGTGATAAGAGAAAGTGTAAAAGATATAGGTGATAAGTGACAAAAAGAAGTTGCTTTTTTTAGTTTAGGTTACGCGTTTAACCTGTTGATATATTCAGGTGCTATAGTAAAATAGGAGTATCTAGATAGGCTTTGCGCAAATGCCTCTAATAAAGAGGTGATAGTTTTGAAAAAAGAAAACACTACGTTTTATAAAGAACTTAAAAGCATTGCTGTGCCTATTGCATTGCAATGTGCTTTTCAATCTTCATTTAGTTTGGTTGATCAAATAATGGTAGGGCAATTAGGAAGTGTTAGTATAGCAGGAAGTGGTATAGCTATTAAATACAGTAGCCTTGTGACGGTTACATTATCTGCTATTTCAACTGTTGCTGCTATTATGATTGCGCAATATTGTGGCAATAAAGATGAAGAAGGGATGAATGTAAGCTTTTTTTCCAATTTATATATTGCTATAGGAATTGCTATTTTATTTTTAATTCCTTCATTAGGAATGACCAAGGATATCATGAGGATTTATACAAAAGATGCAGCTATTTATTTAGCAGGTGCTAAGTATCTTTGGATAATAGCTTTAAGCTTTGTACCAATGGCCATTACTATGGTTATTTCTGCGCTATTAAGAACCTTGGAAAAAAGTAAGTGGTTGTTATACGGAAGTATAGTGGCTATGATGCTTAATATAGTAGGCAATTATTTCTTTATCTTTGGAAACGGTTCCTGTCCTGAAATGGGGATCGAGGGAGCCGCTTTAGCAACACTTATAGCTAGGGTAGTTGAAATGAGCTTACAGATTGGATTTATTCTAGTCCTTAAGAAAAAGAAAAAAATCATACTTAAACCATTAGTATTTCCTAGTAAAGCATTTTTAAAAAAGATAATTATCATTGTTCTTCCCATCTTGGCCTGTGAGTTCTTGTGGAGCTTGGGAGAAAATATTTATGCAGGTATTTATGGAAGATTAGGTAGAGATGCCTTAGCTGCTATGACATTAACAAACCCAGTACAAGGTTTATTAATAGGGTTGTTTAGCGGTGTATCAGCAGCAACCGTTGTTATGGTAGGTGGTAGGTTAGGAAAAGATGATTATGAAGGAGCTTATGTAGTTGCAAGAAAACTTTTAAAAATAGGTGTTATAGGTTCCTTAGGAATTAGCATGATTTTATTAATTTGTGCCAGATTTTATGGAAGGCTATTCAATGTAACTGAGGAAGTAGGTCAGCTTACTTGCTATATTTTGTATAGTTTCAGCTTCGTTTTATTTGCCAAGATTGCTAATATGATTTTAGGTGGGGGTATTTTAAGAAGTGGGGGAAATACAAAATTAACTTTAATCATCGATATAATAGGAACTTGGGGATTTGGCATTCCCTTAGGCTTTTTGGCAGCTTTTATCTGGAATTTACCTATTTACTTAGTTTACCTTATCTTATCATTAGAAGAATTAGTACGTTTAGGGCTTTCTCTTATTTTATTTAAAAAGAGAAAGTGGATGAAGAATATTACATAGAATGAACAAGAAGAAGTAAGGAGGCCTTTAAGAATGGAAACAATGAAGGTAAATGAAAGAGATTATGAAGTAGTGAAGCTTTTAGGTAAAGGAAAGGGTGGTTACTCTTATTTAGTAAGAAACGAAGAAAAAAGCTATGTGCTTAAACAAATTCATCATGAACCTTGTGAGTATTATCAATTTGGAAATAAACTTGAATCAGAGTTAAATGATTATCAGAAACTATTAGCTATTGGTATTTTAATGCCTACTTTAATAGAAGTAGACCAGAAGAGAGAACGTTTGCTTAAGACATTTATTGATGGTGAAACCATATTTGAATTAGTGCTTAAAGATCAAATGAAATCATCTTATTTACAACAAGTGCATAAAATGTGTAAAGTGCTTTATGAAGCGAAGCTGAATATTGATTACTTTCCTACTAATTTTGTGGTACAGGAGGGGTTGCTTTATTATATTGATTATGAATGTAACAGCTATATGGAGGAGTGGAACTTTGAAAATTGGGGAGTTCATTATTGGAGTAAGACTAAAATATTTTTAGATTACGTAGCAATACATGGATAGTAAATGTACCTCTTAAGAAGATAGAATGGGAAGAAGGGTTGAAAAATTATAAAAAATATAATACAATTAATATGATTAATATGATTTTTATTAATTAAAATGTTGGTAAAAAGAAAGGAAGGTATAATATGAATTTAAAGGGAACTAAAACAGAGAAAAATCTACAAGAAGCATTCTCAGGGGAGTCACAGGCAACAAATAAATATACATATTATGCATCAAAAGCTAAAAAAGAAGGCTATTCTCAAATTGCAGCTTTATTTGAAGAAACTGCTCGTAATGAAAAAGAACATGCAAAGCTTTGGTTTAAATTACTTCATGGAGGCATTGGCTCAACAGAAGAGAATTTAAAAGATGCTGCAGGTGGTGAACACTACGAATGGACAGATATGTATGCTAATTTTGCTAAAGAAGCAAGAGAAGAAGGATTTGACCACATTGCCTTTTTATTTGAAGAAGTAGCTAAGATTGAAAAAGAACATGAAGAACGCTACTTAAAACTTCTAAGCAACCTTCAAGGAAATACAGTATTCCAAAAAGACGAAGAAATAGTATGGATTTGTAGCAACTGTGGACACATTCACAGAGGCAAAGAAGCACCAAAAGTTTGTCCTGTATGTGCACATCCACAAGGTTATTTTGAAGAAAGAGCAACTAATTACTAATAATAAAATAAAAAAAATAAAAAAATGCAAAGCCTAGTAAAATAAGGCTTTGCATTTTTTATGTATAATACGGAGTTCTCTTTTGTAGTACTTAGGCAATATAGTAGGAGAGAAGACAACATAGCTTGATTGAAAAGGCAGTGGAAGAACGATACAATTAAAATGATTAAAAGTACTAGTAATGCATCGCTAACAAGAAGATGGAGGAAAATTTAAATGGTATTATCTACATATCAAGTCAAAGAGATAGAAGCATTAAAAATACTAGGAAGAACTGCTAATAAAAAACAACCACTTACCTTGTTCTGGACAGGAAGTGGAATAGAATGTCATATAAGGGCAGCAGAGCTTTGGATAGAAGTAGAAGCTGACTACAGTGCCTATGAGCCTTGGATAAGTATTGTTATTAATGGTACCTATGTAAGTAGAAGAATGGTAGAGAAGGGAAGAAGTTGGATTTGCATTTTTAGAGGAATGAATCCAGAGGTTATTAAACAGGTAAAAATCATTAAAGAAGTACAAGCTATGTCAGGAGACGAAGATCACTTGCTTCAGATCCATCAGCTTAAAACAGATGGTAGCTTCTTGCCAGTAGAAGAACAACCTTACAAATTAGAGTTTATAGGGGATAGTATTACATCAGGAGAGGGAAGTATAGGTGCTAAGATAGAAGAGGATTGGATTTCAATGTGGTTTAGCACTGAAAATAATTATGCCAGAATGACAGCAGATGCTTTAAGTGCAGAATATCGTCTTATTTGTCAAAGTGGTTGGGGGGTCTATAGCAGTTGGGATAATAATCCTCATGCAGCTGTGCCACTTTATTATGAGAAAGTATGCGGCCTATTAAATGGCAAGAGAAATGAGTCACTAGGAGCAAAAGCAGAGAATGATTTTAAGGCATGGCAACCTAATGCCATCGTTGTTAATTTAGGAACCAATGATGGTGGCGCTTTTAATTCACCAGCTTGGAAAGATGAGTTGACAGGTGAAAGCTTTAAACAACGTTTAAATGAAGATGGTTCTTTTAACAAAGAAGATATTGAGTGTTTTAAAGAGGCAGCAGTCACTTTTTTACATAAGCTAAGAAAATATAATAAAGAAGCTTATATAGTATGGGCTTATGGGATGTTAGGGGATGTTATGGCACCTTTTATAAAAGAAGCTATAGCAACTTATGAAAAGGAAAGTGGAGATAATAAGGTAAGTTTTATAGCGCTACCAGATACGACAGAACAAACAGTGGGGGCAAGGCAACATCCAGGAGAACTTTCACATAAGCAAGCTAGTAAGGTTTTAGTATCATATTTACAAAGCATCTTAGTTTAATACTCTCCATAACCTTTAGGTAGACCGTAGGTCATTTACTTAAAGGTTTTTTCAATCTATCTAAAAGCATAGATAGAGCAGACAAGGATGTTATTGATAGGATAATGGTCAAATAGTAGCTACACATGTATATTATGTTACTAAAAGTAAATAATAAGATTGAATATTTATAAAAAGGTGATATAATAGATAAACACCTTAGAAATGGAAATAAGCGGCTAAAAGATACGACGGCTTGGTAGGCATATCTACTAAGCTACTTTTTTGATGTCTAAAATGCAGAAAAGGAGAGTATATGAAAGCAGAGGAACACAAGGATTATAAAGAAGAAGCACATCAGTTAGAATTAACTAAGGCATGGATTACAGCTCAAAGTGAGGCGTTAAAGGAAGAAGGTCAGACATTAGAACATGAAATTGCAAGCTTGCGAAAAGAGGTAAGTAGTGCTTTTGATGAACGTTTAGTTTTGAAACTTCAGATGAGGCAAGGGCTAACAGAGGACCTAAATAAATATAGCCAAATACAAGCAGCACCTTATTTTGGAAGAATTAACTTCAAAGAAAATTTTACAGACAACTTAGAGGTTGTTTATATTGGCAAGTTCGGACTTTATGACAGTGAAAAGGGAGATATGTTAGTCTTAGATTGGCGTACTCCTATGGCTAACATTTACTATAGCGGTATTGATGAGGATGTAGCTTATAAGGCGCCTGATGGCATAGTAGAAGGTAAAATGCTTTTAAAGAGAAGATATGTCATAGAAGAAGGCAAACTCACAGAAATTCATGATGAGAAATCCTTGCAGGATAATTTAAAAGACAGCTTGCAGCAAGGAACGGGCTTTTTAATGGATGCTTTAAATAAGTCTACTAGTGGACGTTTAAAGGAAATTGTAGCCACTATTCAGCAGGAACAAAATCAAATTATAAGAAGTGAAAGCTTTTTGCCATTAGTCGTTCAAGGTGTAGCTGGGAGTGGTAAAACGACTATTGCACTTCATCGTATGGCTTATCTTATTTATAATCAGCAAAATCCTAAAGCAAAATATATGGTAGTAGCACCTAACCAATTATTCTTAAAATATATCTCAGATATATTACCTGATTTAGGAGTAGAGCATGTGGTTCAGACTACCTTTGAAGCTTGGGCACTTGATAAATTAGGAAAAGGGATTAAGCTAGGGAAACAAAGAGATAAGTTAGATACTTTATTAGTTGAGGCAGAGGAAAAAGCACAAATCTTAGCTTTAGCTAGCAAATTAAGAGGCTCCATTTTATTTGCAAAAATAATTGATAAGAAGTTAAAAAGACTAGAAGCTAGTATTATTGCGCCAGAAGGGATTCAATATGAGGGGATCACTATAGTAAGCTATAAGGAACTTCAACATATGTTTCTAGTAAGTAATGGAGGGCTCCCTTTAATGACAAGGGTAAAGCTATTAGGTGATTATATTAAGAAAAAGCTTCAAGACAAGCAAGCAGATATTAAAGAGTTAATCGAACAAATTTATGCTAGAAAACTAAAAGTACTCAAAGCTTCAGTGACAGATATAGAAACTATACGTCAAGAAATTATTGCTCTTTATGATGAAAGAGATGAAAAAATCAAAGGTATTAAAAAGTGGTCTACAGCTTATACAAAAGCTTATATCAAAAACATTGCTTTACCATCTGCATCTGCTTTTTATCAGCAGATGTTTGAAGAAGAAAGTCTTTATAAATGGTTA